>CANQOU010000052.1 GCA_947625565.1 uncultured Clostridia bacterium | reverse complement strand
GCTTTTTCAAAATTAGCTCTTACTTTTTCTTCTACTTCTGCTAAAACATCTGGATTTTCATTTAAATAGCTTTTTACATTTTCTCTACCTTGTCCAATTCTTTCACCATTATAGCTAAACCAAGAGCCACTTTTTTCAATTATATCTAGATTAACAGCCATATCTAATATATTGCCTGCTTTTGATATTCCTTCTCCATATACAATATCAAATTCTGCTTCTCTAAATGGTGGTGCTACTTTATTTTTTACAACTTTTACTCTTGTTCTACTTCCTTTAATTTCTCCATCTTGTTTAATATTTTCAATTTTTCTTATATCTAATCTAACAGAAGCATAAAATTTTAAAGCTCTTCCTCCAGTTGTAGTTTCTGGATTTCCAAACATAACCCCTATTTTTTCTCTCAATTGATTTATAAAAATCAATACTGTTTTTGATTTATTGATTGCACCTGCTAATTTTCTTAATGCTTGTGACATTAATCTTGCCTGAAGTCCCATATGAGAATCTCCCATATCTCCATCAATTTCAGCTTTTGGAACAAGTGCTGCAACTGAGTCAACAACAATGACATCCAATGCTCCACTTCTTACTAAGCTTTCAGTTATTTCCAAAGCTTGTTCTCCTGTATCTGGTTGTGCAACAATTAAATTATCAATATCAACACCTAATTTTTTAGAATATACTGGGTCTAGTGCATGTTCTGCATCTATAAATGCTACTTCTCCACCTTCTTTTTGTGCTTCTGCAATAACGTGTAATGCTAATGTTGTTTTTCCAGAAGATTCTGGCCCAAATATTTCAACAATTCTTCCTCTTGGTAATCCTCCAATTCCTAATGCTATATCTAAGCTTAATGCTCCTGTTGGAATTGCTTCTACTTCCATTGCTTTGTATTCTCCTAATTTCATAACAGAACCTTTTCCAAATTGTTTTTCTATTTGGCTCATTGCAGCCTCTAATGCTTTTTTCTTTTCTGTATTTTCTCCCATAATTTTTCCTCCTTATAATTATCGAATGTTTGTTTGATGTTTTTATTATATACCAAATTTTTGTTTTGTCAATACTTTTTTTTAAATTTTTTATTTATACCATCCAGCTACATTATAAAATACATTATACCAGTTTGGTGTAACATCTCCTTTTAAATTAGAATGACAACAAACTGTAAATTTATTATTATATAAACTTATATATGGTACTTCTTCTTTATATATCTCTGCTATTCTTTTATACTTTTCCTTTAAAATGTTTTCATCATTTGTATTTTTTACTTCATCTAAGATATTTTTTACTTCTTCATTTGTATAATTTGATAAGTTATTATTTCCTAAAAATGTTTCTAAATTAGGGCTATATGATAAGTTCATACTACACAATAGCATATCATAATTTTTAGTGTTAATCACATTAGAATATTGTTCATCTGTTAGTTGCACTACATTTATTCTAATGCCTTGATTTGCTAATTGTGTTTGAATATTTTGAGCTACTAAAACTCTTGCCTGGTCACTTGCTTTTACAGAAAGATTTAATTGCAATCTTTGTGTTTTATAATTCTCAGTTTTTTGCCAATATTGGTTTTTATAACTCCATCCGACTTTGAGTCAATACTTGTTTTGTTTGTTCTGGATTATATCCAGAGCTTGCTTCTTCTACTTGGTATAGCCAATTACCATAGTCTAATGGGAAACTTGAAGTATAATATTGACTATTAAAAATACTTGATACAATATTTGTCTTATCTATTGAATATGAAATAGCTTTTCTAACTTCTTTTTTTGAAAGGAAAGCATTATTCATATTTAGCGCTATAAAATCATGTTCTCTTCCTTTCATTTCTTTTTTTGCATATCCAATACTTCCTATATATTCTTGTAAATTGCTATTTTGTGTATCAATAATGTCAAGATTTCCCATTTTAAAGCTATTATATAATTCTCCTAAAGAGGAATATAAATTCACTGTTATTTTAGTCAATGTCAAGTTTGTTTTATTATTCCATCTATTTTCATTTGGTTCTAGTGTTAAATGTGTTGATTGAACATCAGTATATTTATACATACCTGTTCCAACAGGTACAATTCCATCAGAAAATTCTTTATCTTGATAAAATTGGCTTGACAAAATTGGAAATGTTAGATTATATTCAAAAAATGGAACTTCTTTATTTAAATATATTTTTAATGTATAATCATCTGCAATTTCTACAGTTTCTATATTTTGTACATTTGGTGAATAAATAGAATTCATGCCTTTTAATTTTTCTATTGTGAATTTTACATCATCTGCTATAAATTTTTGTCCATCTGCCCATCTTACATTATCTTTTAGTTTTATTATATATGTTGTACTATTTTGTTTTGCCCATTCTTGTGCTAGGCAAGGCTGTGCTTTATAATCTGATGTTAAATCTACTAATGGTTCATACACAAGTCTAGAAATATCTTGTATATTTTTATTTTTGCTAAAAATAGGATTTGTGCTATCAAATGATGCAACTCCTAATGTAATCTCTGTAATTTTTTCTTCTTCTACACTTACCTGTGTTTGGTCTTGCTCTTTTTTTTCTTCTTCTGATTTTATTTTGTAAATAGCAAAAATCATAATACCTACAACAAATATTATAAATACATATTTAAAAAAGTTAGATTTCATCTAATTTTTTCACCTCAATCTTCTTAGTGTATCATATATTATATTAGCAAATTTTTCAAGTTTTTATTACATTATTTTTCAATTTTTTGTCCATACTACATATGGTGATAAAAATGAAACATTCAAAATACATTGTAGGTATTATTATTTTAATTGCTGTTATAATTGGTATAATAGCTTTTCTTTTTAGACGGGAATAATAATTCTGATAAAAACTCTTCTTATGAAAGTCAAAAAACATCTACAAGCAAAGAGGAAAATACAAATCAAAATTCTAATATAGAAAAGCCACCTGTTGAAACAGAAATTTCTAGTTTTTCTACAAATATTTATACAAGAGAAAATGGTAGACAAAATAATATGCAATTAACTGCTTCTCGTTTAAATAATCATATTATAAAAAATGGAGAAACTTTTTCTTTTTGCAATTTTTTGGGTCCTTCTTCTTCTGACAAAGGATATCAAGAAGCGGATATTTTTGATAATAATGGAAATAAAAAGAAAGGAATTGGAGGTGGAAATTGTCAAATTAGTTCCACTTTATATAATGCTGTTTTAGCTGTTCCTAATTTAACTGTAATAGAAAGGCATCCTCATAGCAATTATGTTCCTTATGTTCAAAAAGGTAAAGATGCTGCAGTTGCATATGGTAGTTATGATTTTAAATTTAAAAATGATACTGGAAAAAGTATAAAGTTGCGTTTTGATGTTACTGATAAAATAGTAACTGCAACTATTTATAAATTAGATTGATTTCATAATTTTTGCTTTTCAACATAGATTTGTATTGGTGATATTATTTTGAGAAAAGCAAAAATTTTTATTATAAATGGCGTTATTCTAACAATTAGTTCTTTTGTTATTCGTGGTATAGGTCTTATTTTTAACATATATATTGCAAACAAAGTAGGACAAGAGCCTATTGGTGTATTTGGTTTAGTTATGTCTGTTTATTTCTTAGCAATTACTTTTGCTTCTTCTGGTATAGGCTTAGCTTGTACTTGTATTGTTTCTGAAGAATTAGAAAAAAATAATATTTCAAGTGCTTTAAAAGTAGTAAAAACTTGTATGCTTTTTTCTCTTTTTCTTAGCATAATTGCAGCTTTTGTTTTGTTTATATTTGCCCCTATAATTTCTAATTCTTGGCTACATCACTGTGTTTCAAGTAAACCAATTTATATGATTTGCCTTGCACTACCATTTATTAGTGTTTCTAGTGTTATTAGTAGCTATTTTGCAAGTATTGGAAAATCATATAAAAATGCAATTATAGAGTGTTTTGAATTATTAGTTAAAATATTATTTACTATTCTTCTATTACAAAGTAACAAAAGTCATAATACTGATAGCATATGCTATTGCTTAGTTTTGGGAGATGTTATTTCAGAATTTGCTTCCTTTTTATTGAAATTTTGTTTATTTTATTTTGATAAAAAAAGATTAAGTTATACTAGAAATTATGTTAAAAATATGGGAAAACGTATTTTAAAAATTTCTTTTCCTATTGCTCTTACATCATACATAAAGTCTGGTCTTTCTTCATTAAAACAATTTCTAATTCCTATGCGTTTGCAAGTATATGGTTTAAGCTACTCTTTAGCAACTGCAAAATATGGTCTAATTACAGGAATGGTAATGCCTGTTTTAATGTTCGCTAATATTTTTATAAATTCTTTTAGTAGTCTTTTAATACCAGAATATGCTAGGCTTTTAGCTGGAAAAAATTTTAATAGAATGAAAACTGTTTGTGATAGAATTTTTTACATTACTTTTATGTTTTCTTTTTTAGTAACAGGTATTCTTTTATTTTTCTCAAATGAAATAAGTCTTTTAGTTTATAATAATTTAGAAATTGCACCATATCTTCGTTTTTTTGCTCCTATTGTAGTATTTATGTATGTGGACAATATTATTGATAATATGTTAAAAGGCTTGCAGGCTCAATTTCATGTTATGTGTGTAAATATTTGTGATTTAATTATAACTATTTTTATTATATACTTTTTAGTTCCTATTTATGGAATAACAGGATATCTAATTAGTATTATTTTTAGTGAAGTTTTTAATTTTGTATCTAGCTTTTTATTATTAAAAAAGAAACTGAAACTTAATTTTGATTTTTGGAATTTTTTTGCTAAACCATGTTTTTTATTAGTAATTACATTTTTTATTTGTTCTCTAATTCCTTCTCAAAGTAATTCTTCTTGGATGTACTCTATATTTAGAATATCTTGCTTTGCCATTTTGTATATTTTATTCTTTATTTTAAAGCAGAAAAAAGAATTTCTTCGTTTTTGAAAGTCTTTTTATGCTTTTCCTTTTTGTTCTTTTAATTCCTTAAGTGTTTTTGCATCTATTTTTGTTACTTTTTTAATAAATTTATCATCACTACCATATTCTAGCATTTTTCTTACAATTTCTCTTTCACCCTGTTTTACTCCCTGTTTTATTCCTTCTTTTTTACCTTTTGCTAATAATACTTTTTCTCTTTCTAAAAGCATATCAATAAAACTCATATTTCCTTCACTCCTATTTAATTCATCAAATTTTTCTTTTACTTTTTCATTTTTTAAGACAGTATCATAAACATAGTATGCTATTTCTTTTAATAACTCTATATTAGCTTCATTTTCTTCTGTAAATAAAATATATTGAAAAATATTACCTAGTTCTTTTTCATTTTTTGCTTTTTCTAATCCCAAAATTTTTAATATAAATAAATTGTTGTGTAATAATCTGTCTATACTGATTTTGTTTATATCTATTATATTATATCCACCTAATTCTAAGTTTTTATATCCTTCCATTTTAGGTTGCAGTTTTGTAATAGTTTTATGAGCATTCCATTTTCTTTTATTATTTGTATAAAGTATAATAGGTATGATTAATGGTAAAATTATTTTTTTATTATTTTTCTTATTCAATGTTTCAAGTTTTATTATTTCAATTTGATATTCTGCTATTCTTTTAGCCATCATATAATCAATTTTAGACTGATGTTCAATTAAAAAGATTATATTAGTATTTCGCAATTTATAAATCACATCTGATTCTCTATTTTGAAATTGTGTATTTACAAATTTGCAATGATACCTTTCTAAATCTTTTTCTGTGATTTTCCATTTTAATTTAAAATAATTGTTTATTAGCTCTACAACTTGTGTTTCATTAGATAATATTTTTCTAAATATTTTATCATATGGTTGATATATCTTATTTTTTTCAATATAAATAATAATTTCACTTCCTTTCTTATCATGTTTTATACTGTTAAGTCAATTTTAATTTCATAGTAAATTTAATTTTAATCTTAAAAATCCTCTTATTTTTTCTCTTATTCTTTGTTTTTGGAATTATTTTAGAAATAAAAAATGAATGAACTAAATTTCAACACCTATATCTTAACATATTTATTCCTATTTTGCAATATATTAAAAAGTATTTTTTATCGCAAAATTCGACAAAATCATCAGATTGCTATTGCTTTTAGTTTGCATTTGACATAACGTTATGATATAATATGTTTAGATGATAAAAATTTATCATACTATACATTATGGGAGGGACAAAATATGTCAGAAGAAAAAAATTTGAATTTAAAACTCGAAGATGTTCGGTTAAAAGGTTGTTCTCATACAATGGGAGTAGCTGCTGAAAATTTGGGCTTAAGTTCAAAACTATGTATTTCACTTTTGGAAGTTTTACATTATCAAGGTAACTATATTCTTATGAATGGTATCTTTCAGAGAAAACTATGTGAAATATCTTTTTTTGAAGAAGATTTTACCCTTGAAGAATTTTTAGATAGTGGCTTAATTGAAAAAAATGATTGTTATTATGAATTAACAAATCGTTTTGTTGAAGCTCTATTTTCTGCTGCTAAGATACAACGTCAACTTGATCTTCAAGGATTTCAATTTTCTGAAATTCGTTGTGGTGAAATCTAAAGCTTCTGACAAACGCCTCACAAGTTATTTGTGAGGCGTTATCTTTATTTTATCTTTTCTTCTAACATTTCTACACAATTATTAAAAATTGTCTCCATTTCATTTTGTGAGAAAACTTGATATTCTGGGTAGTCTATTTCTATTGGCTTTTCTAATTTTGACATTTCTTCTAAATATCTAATAGTTTCAATTATATCTTCCTTCTCTAGTTTTAACCAGTCTATATCTTTAGCATATTCTAACATTTTTTCGTCATAATATGGAATTTTAGCTAATTTATTTTCATATATGTACTTTGAAAATATTTTAAAATCATTTGTTTTTATCTTTCTTAAGTCATCCTTTTGTGCAAAAACTTCTTTTCCATTTGCTAATTTTAGTCCAATTAAGTACTTGTCCTCATTAAAAATCCCTTTTTCTCCATATGCAATATTGTTCCAAAAAGTATCTGTTAATATATGCATATAATATCCTAATACTAATGGATTATCAAACTTATTATGATATTTATTATAGAATCCTTGTATATCATGTCTTCGTTCTTTATGATTGTTTATCTGTACTTCTACTGCAAAATGTGTTTCATTATGTGATATTTTATGAGATATATTTTTTACAACAAAACCATTTAAAATATCTGGAATAATATTTCCCAATAGAAAAGCATTTTTAAATTGAGAATTTTTATTAGAATTTTTATTTATTTTGGTAGCAATAGCTAAATGAATAGCCCAAGCTGGCATTTGCTTCACTCCTTTGTTTTTTTTTATAATATATCAAATTTATTAAATTGTAAAGTTATTTTTCTTCAAAATTCACATATATTTTAGTAATATATTTTAAGGAGGATATTATGAAATTTAAAAAATATATTTTAATATTACTAATTTTTATTTTTTCTTTTGTTTTTTTCTTTCCTTTATATAGCTATGCAATAGACGATAACTCATATATTTGGTCTTTTGAAACTGAAGGTGAAACAGTATCTGTAAATAGTGATGTTACCACTGAAAAGGAAAATGAAAATAGTTTAAATTTAGAGAGTGGTTCTGCAATTTTAATTGAACAACATACAGGTCAAGTTTTATATAGTCATAATCCACATGAAAAATTACGTCCAGCCTCTGTTACAAAAGTCATGAGTATTTTATTGATTATGGAAGCTCTTTCTAATAATCAAATCAGCTTAACTGATAATGTCCCATGTTCAGAAAATGCTGCTTCTATGGGTGGTTCACAAATCTGGCTTGACCCAAGAGAAACTCTAACAGTAGATGAAATGTTAAAAGCAATTTGTGTTAATTCTGCAAA
>CANQOU010000051.1 GCA_947625565.1 uncultured Clostridia bacterium | reverse complement strand
TCCATTTATAATAACTTGGGTCAGCAGTAGAAATTTCTTTGTCCCAATCAAAAGATAAACCAAGCATTTTTAATTGAGATTTAAAAGTTTCTATATTTCTAGCTGTAAACCCAGCAGGATGATTTCCAGTTTTAATAGCATATTGTTCTGCTGGTAACCCAAAAGCATCCCAACCCATTGGATGTAAAACATTATAACCTTGCATTCTTTTCATTCTAGAAATGATATCAGTTGCTGTATATCCTTCTGGATGACCAACATGTAAACCTTGTCCAGAAGGATATGGAAACATATCTAATGCATAATATTTTGGTTTAGAAAAATCCCAAACATCAGTATAAAAAGTTTTATTCTTATCCCAATATTCTTGCCATTTTTTTTCAATTTCCAAGTGATTATATGTCATATAAAATCCCCCAATTTTAATAATTTTCTACGATTATATAACAAAAAATAAAAAAAAGCAATCCCTATTAGTAACTAATAGGGACTATTTATTAAGCTAAATTTAATGTAGAATAAATTTCACCTAAAGGTAATTCTTCATTTAAACGTCTAATTGCTTCAGCAAAAATTGGAGCAACAGAAAGAACTGTAATTTTATCTATTTTCTTTTCTTCTGGTAAAGGTATTGTATTTGTAATAACAAGCTCTTGAATAGAAGAATTTTTTATTCTATCTATTGCAGGCCCGGATAATACACCATGTGTACAACCAGCATGTATTTCTCTTGCACCAAATTTTTCTAAAATTTGTACAGTTTCAATCAAAGAGCCAGCAGTATCAACTTCATCATCAAAGATAAGAGCATATTTATCTTTTACATCTCCAATAACAGTGCTTGCAACTGCATGATCATCATTACCAAGTCTTCTTTTATCAATCAATGCAATCGGACATCCAAAATATTCTGAATATTTATATGCCTTTTTAGAACTTCCTGCATCTGTAGCAACGACAACCATATCTTCAGATGGAATATTTTTATTTTTGAAATAAGACTGTAATGTATATTGAGCAGTTAACCTATCACAATTTATATTAAAATATCCTTGAATAGCAGGATTGTGTAAATCACAAGTAGTAACTCTATCAGCTCCAGCGGCTTCAATAATTTCAGCAATTAGCTTTGCTGTAATAGGCACACGAGGCTGGTCTTTTTTATCAGAACGTGAATAAATAAAATATGGTAAAATAACTGTAATTCTTTTAGCTGAAGCACGCTTCAAAGCATCAATTGTAATCAATAATTCCATAATTCTTTCATTAACAGGTGGTTTTGTTGATTGAACAACATAAACATCATAGTCACGGACAGTTTCTAATAATTGCACAAAATTGTTATCATTTTTAAATTTGAAACAATCCATTTTTCCTAGTGGTAAGTGCAAAATATCACAAATCTCTTTTGTGAATTCTTCGCTTGATGGACAAGCAAAAATTTTAATTTTTTTCATAACATCCCCCTCTTATTTGCATTACTGCATAAGCATTATATTACACTAAAAAATCTAAGTCAACATTTTGTCAAAAAATGAATAAAAAATTTTAATGTTATCAAAAAGACTCTTCCAAAAACGGAAAAAATGTGGTACAATACAGAAAAGCTAAGATAAAACAAAAAGGAGACATTATGAGCAAAAAATTACTAATTACAGAAAAGCCATCTGTTGCTATGGAATTTGCTAAAGCACTTAAAATCCAAACAAATAGAAAAAATGGATACATTGAATCAGATGATTGGATTATAACATGGTGTGTTGGCCATTTAGTTACAATGAGCTACCCAGAAAAATATAATGAAAACTTAAAACTTTGGAGATTAGATACATTGCCATTTATTCCCCAAGAGTGGAAATATGAAATAATACCAAATGTGCAAAATCAATTTAATATAATAAAAGAACTTATGCACAGAGAAGATGTTGTAGAAATATATAATGCAGGAGACTCAGGAAGAGAAGGAGAATACATACAAAGATTGGTATTTATGATGGCAAAACCAAGCCCTAACATTAAAATGAAAAGAGTATGGATTGACTCTCAAACAGAAGAGGAAATCTTAAGAGGGATAAAAGAAGCAAAAGATTTATCAGAATATGATAGCTTATCAGATAGTGCATATTTAAGAGCAAAAGAAGATTATTTAATAGGTATAAATTTTTCAAGGCTATTATCAATTATATATGGAAGAAAACTAGCACAAAGTATATCAGAAGACAGAGCATCTATTTCAGTAGGAAGAGTAATGACTTGTGTTCTAGGAATGATAGTATCAAGAGAAAGAGAGATTAGAAACTTTGTAAAAACGAAATATTATAAAGTAACAGGAAAGTTTGGAGAAAAAAATAAAACTTTTGATGCAGAATGGAAGGCAACACAAAATTCGACAGAATTTGAATCTCCAAAGTTATATAATGAGACAGGATTTAAAAAAGAAAATGATGCAAAACAATTTATTAGTAATTTAGCAGGGAAAAAGGCTAAAATTACTGAATTAAAAAAATCAAAGCAAAAAGAAAATGCTCCATTGCTATTTAATTTAGCTGAAATTCAAAATGAATGTACAAAACGTTTTAAAATAAAACCAGATGAAACATTGGAAATAATACAAAATTTATATGAGAAAAAACTAGTTACTTATCCAAGAACAGATGCAAGAGTTTTATCAACAGCAGTAGCGAAGGAAATTAAGAAAAATTTAAATGGTATTGCAAAAGGTTTTAAAGATGAAGAAATTAGTGGATATATCAAAAAAATGGTGGATGAAGGCTATTCAACAAATTTAGTAAAAACCAAATATGTTAATGATAGTAAAATAACAGACCATTATGCTATTATCCCAACAGGACAAGGCTATGAGAATTATGAAAAGTTGCCAGATTTGCAAAAACAAATATATAAAGTGATTGTAAAAAGACTTTTAGCAGTTTTTTATCCACCAGCAGAATACAATAAAATACAAGTAACTATTGATGTATATGAAACAGAGGGAAAATATGAAAGTTTTTTTACTAGTGGAAAAGTTTGCATTGAAAAAGGTTTCCTAGAAATATTAAAGCCAAATGATAAGACTGCAGATAAACAATCAACAGATACAAAACAAAATGTGGAAAGTGACGAAAAAAAAGAAGAAAATATAGAACTTCTTAAGAGTCTAAAAAAAGGACAAGAAATAATTTTACAAAATGCAGAAATAAAAGAAGCAGAAACCACACCACCAAGTAGATATAATTCAGGTTCTATTATATTAGCAATGGAAAATGCAGGAAAATTGATAGAAGACGAAGAACTAAGGGAACAAATAAAAGGTGCGGGAATTGGAACAAGTGCTACTAGAGCAGAGATTATGAAAAAGTTAGAAAAAATTAAGTATATTGAAATAAATTCGAAAACACAAATAATAACACCAACAAAAAAAGGAGAATATATATATGATATAGTTAAAAGCTCTATGCCTGATATGTTAAATCCAAAACTAACTGCAAGTTGGGAAAAGGGATTAGACTTAGTTGCTAAAAAAGAAATTGAACCAAATGAATTTATGGAAAAGCTAGAAGTATATATACATTCAAAATTTGATAAATTAGTTGTCAAAATGTAAAGATAAAAAATGGAGGAGGGGAAACCAGTAAATTTACCAGTTCCCCCTTTGAGTTAAATGCTAAAAGTACATTTTGGAGTAAACTTAGGGTTCTCAGTTGTGAGAACTGAAGTCCTCTGAATAATTGCTTCTTTTGAGCCAATAGACACGCCATGCTTGGCTAGTAACTGACATAGCTCCGGATTTTTATCCCATAGTATGCACGTTCCTAGCTTTTCAAACCGCTTGTCAATGTAGTGGTAGAGCTCTTCTTTCAAAGAACTTGAAACTTCACCCAAGACATACGATATAGCGTAGTCTTTTATTGCTGGTGATATTGGATAAAAAAAGTGTTTTTGAGAACCAAAGTCATACTCTCCAATATAATTGTCGTACATAAAAAAATCCTCCTTTGTTTTTTATATACCTTAATTATACAATAAAATGACTTGAAAGTCAAAATTAGAGAAGGAAGAAGAAAATGAATACTATACTAGGAGAATTAGGCAAATCAGAAAAATTTGTAAAACTCATAAATCAAATAGAAAATAAACAAAGTCCGGTGGGAATATCGGGCTTAACATCAGTGGGAATGTTACAAATATTATCAAGCATAAATGAATATACAAAAAAACCGATAGTAATTATTACATATAATGAAGTACAAGCAAGACAAATAATGGAAAACTTAAAGTTTTTTACAGATAAAGCTATCTTTTTCCCTAAAAAAGAAATTGTAACATATGATTATGTTGCAGAAAGCAAGGATTTGCCATATGCAAGAATTGATACATTAAATAAATTAAAGGGAAGGAAAAATCAAATAATCGTTACAACTATAGAGGCTGTAATGAAAAAATTACCTAGTAAAAAGACTTTATTTAAAAATATATGTACATTTAAAGTAGGAGAAATACATTCACTAGAGACAATCAAGAAAAATTTGGTAAATCTTGGATACACAAGATGTGAATTGATAGAAGGAAGAGGACAATTCAGCATTAGAGGTGGCATTTTAGATATTTCAATGGACAACACAACAGGTGTAAGAATTGAATTTTGGGGAGACGAAGTAGATTCAATTAGAAATTTCAATATTGCAAGCCAAAGGTCGACAAACACTTTAGAAAAAATAGAAATTGAACCAGCATATGAATATGTTTTAGAAAAGCCGATTGAAAAAATTTGTGAAAATATAAGAAATACAATTACAAGTGATAAGCAAGAAAATATTATAGAACAAGATATAGAACAAATCAAAGTTGGAAACTATATCAGTAAAATTGATAAATATTTTGATTGTTTTTATGAAGAACAAGAAAGCATATTAGATTATTTTAATAGTGAATATATAGTAGCAATAGATGAAGTAAATAAGATTAAACAAAGAGCTAAGAATATTATTGTAGACATAGAAAATATAGAAAAGTCACTGATAGAAAAAGAAAAAATTGTACCACAAGCGATTACAAATACTATGCCATATGAGGACATAGAAGAAAAACTACAGCAAACTAAAAATGAGATTATATATATTGAAAAAAATGATACACCAATAAAAGAACAAATGTCTAAATATGAATTTAGATACAAGGAAATTACATATTATAAAAGTGAAATTGAACAATTATTTGAAGACATAAAAAAAGCAATAAAAAAATCGTCAAATATATATATTGTTTTATCAAGTAGAGAAAAAGCTAAAAAATTGGAACAAATATTACAAGAACGAGAAATACTTAGCAAAATAGAAGAAAAATTAGATAAGACTATTATTGCAAAATCAAAACAAGTAGTAACTATTACAATTGGTAAATTAACAGAAGGATATATAAATAATGAAATTGGACAAATAGTAATTTCGGCAGATGAACTAATTGAAGGTGGAAAGAGAAAGAAAAGTCTAGTAAGTCAAGCATACAAAGAAGGAGAGAAAATTGTATTTGCAGACTTAAAAGTGGGAGATTATGTTGTACATAAAAATTATGGAATTGGTATATATACTGGTGTGAATACAATTACTGCAGATGGAACAACAAAAGACTATATTAAGTTAAAATATCAAAATGACGACATACTATATGTACCAATAAATCAATTAGATGCTATTAGGAAATATATAGGTGGAGATAGTTTATCTCCAAAAATAAATAGATTAGGCGGAAAAGCATGGCAAGAGACTAAAGCAAGAGTTAAGAAAAATTTACGAGAAGTGGCAAGAGAGCTTATCGAATTATATGCAAAAAGAGAAAAGACAAGAGGATTTAGTTTTAGTAAAGACACACCTTGGCAAACACAATTTGAAGATAAATTTCCATATCAAGAAACAGATGACCAACTTCGTTGTATTGAAGAAGTAAAAAAAGATATGGAAGCACCGAAACCAATGGATAGACTGTTATGTGGAGATGTTGGATATGGAAAAACGGAAGTTGCAATTAGAGCTGCTTTTAAGGCTGTAATGGACCAAAAACAAGTTGCATATTTAGTTCCAACAACTGTTTTAGCTCAACAACAATATGAAGAATTTAAAAGTAGAATGAAAGACTTTCCAATTACAGTAGAAATATTAAATAGATTTAAATCAGAAAAATACCAAAAGGAAGTATTGAAAAAACTAGCATTGGGCCAAGTAGATATTGTTATTGGAACTCATAGAATGTTAAGCAAGGATGTAGAATTCAAAGACATTGGGCTATTGATAATTGACGAAGAACATCGTTTCGGAGTAAAAGCAAAGGAGAAAATTAAACAATATAAAGCGAATATTGATGTTTTAACAATGACTGCTACACCAATTCCAAGAACTATGCATATGTCTATTGTAGGCATTAGAGACATGTCAGTTATATATGAGCCACCACAAAATCGTAAACCTGTACAGACATATGTGCTTGAATATGATACAGAGGTTATAAAAGAGGCAATTACCAAAGAAATAGAAAGAAATGGACAAGTATTCTATATCTTTAATAATGTAGAAAATATACAAAAAAAGGCTGATAGTATTTCAAGACTAGTTCCAGAAGCAAATGTTGCATATGCACATGGACGCATGACAGGTAAAGAAATAGAAGATATTATGCAAGACTTTATTGATAAAAAGACAAATGTACTTGTTTGTACTACTATTTTAGAATCAGGTATTGATATTCCAAATGCTAATACTATTATTGTAGAAAATGCTGATAGAATGGGATTAGCACAGTTATATCAAATTCGTGGAAGAGTAGGAAGAAGTGACAGACAGGCATATGCATATATTACATATAAAAGAGATAAAATGTTAGCTGAAGTGGCTGATAAAAGACTAAAGGCAATTAAAGAATTTACAGAATTTGGCTCAGGATTTAAAATTGCAATGCGAGATTTAGAAATCAGAGGCGCAGGAAGCTTATTAGGAGAAATTCAATCAGGACATTTAGAGCAGGTGGGGTATGATACATATTGCAATCTATTAGACGAAGTCGTTAAAGAAATGCAAGGAATTGAAATTGAACCTGAATTTGATTTACAAATTGAGTTAAATGTTACAAGCTATATTCCAGAAGAATATATTTCTGATGGAAGTCAGAAAATAGAGATATATCAGAATATTGCATTATGCAAAAATGAAGAAGATATACAAAATGTTGTAGACGAAATTATAGATAGATTTGGCAATATGCCACCAGAAATAGAAAACCTTTTAGACATAGCAAGGATTAAGTATTTAGCAAAACAATATTATATTACCAAAATAGCAAGTAAAGGGACAGCTGTGGTATTTACATTTGAACAGAGTAAATTCAATATTGATGTTATAAAATTAGTTGAGAAATATAAAAATGCAATAAAATTCCAACCAGGTGCAAGGCCAATGATTACTTTGCAAATAGGGACAACAAATGAAAGGCAAATTTTAAATGATGTGACAAATTTTTTAAAAGACCTAGAAACCCACAAAGTTGAAAAAACACAGTAAAAGTGGTATAATATATGTATAGAAACTTTTTGATTTTACATCCCCTATAGGGAAAGGAGAGGCATTATGAGAGACTTATTTGAAAAAAGAGCATTAACAGAGGAAGAAGTAAAATGGTATCATGAAACCTTTTGGGATTTGTGGTATGACGAAGATACTGATTTGTATTACCTTATGGGACTAAATATGCTTCCTTTTGTGATGATTATAATGTTCCTTGTAGGAACGTTTGCAAACATTGAAAGAATGTTAATGTTCTAGGAAAAGTACCCTTATCTGGTAATTAACAGATAAGGGCTTTGCTTTGGTACGACAGGCATGTCGTTTAGCTAAGCGGTGAAAGTCCGTAGTGGGGGTATATATCGCCAACCACATAGAGA
>CANQOU010000050.1 GCA_947625565.1 uncultured Clostridia bacterium | reverse complement strand
AATTCCGTGCTATTTTTTTTATTGGCTGAATTGTTCCTATTTCATTATTTGCAAACATAATAGTTATAAGAAATGTTTTATCAGATATACTATTTAATAAATTTTCTATATTTACAAAGCCTTGCTCATTTACATCTAAATACGTAACATTAAATCCCTGTTTCTCTAAACTATGGCAAGAATTCAAAATTGCCGGATGTTCAATACAAGATGTAATAATGTGATTTCTTCCTGTATTTTTTTCTTTTTGCAAAAGTGCCATTCCTTTTAGTGCCATATTATCACTTTCAGACCCACAACTTGTAAAAATTATCTCATTAGGCTTACAATTTAACAATTTTGCTACTCTTTCTCTTGCTTCTTCAATTGCTCTTTTGGCTTTTCTACCTAATCCATATATTGAAGATGGATTTCCATATTCTAAGCTTAGATATGGGAACATTTCTTCTAACACGGCTTCTTTCACTCTCGTTGTTGCACTATTATCAAAATATTTTATATTCATACTGCTATATTCCTTTCCAAGGCTTTAGTTTCTAATATTGCCTTGTATATAATATATGCAGTTTTACTTTAAAATAGACTTTATTTTATCCATATTTTGCATAGCAGTTTTATATCCTAAGTTATAACAACTCTCTATTTTCTCTATATCTAATAATCCTGTTTCTTCTGTATCAACTGTTAAAATAAAATCACTATCTTTGATACCTTCTTTTGAAATTTTGCTTGCCATTATATCAATTGTACGCATGGAAATATCTAAAAAATTACTGTTTTCATCAATATAATCTGCTTTGAAATTAACACTAATGACTTTATCTGCTCCTTGTTTTTTTACTTCTCTAGCAGGTACATTATCTAAAATTCCTCCATCTAAAAATTTATGTCCTTGAAAATCACAAGGGCAAAAATATCCTGGTAAGCTACTACTTGCTCTAACTGCTTTACCTATTGAGATATCTGAAATATATTGTTTTTCACTGTTTTTACTATTTGTAAATATATATTCCTTTGATTCATTTATATCAACTGTTGGTATAACAATAGGCTTTTTAATATCTGCAATTTTTTTTATTCCTTTTTTTAAAGCTATTTGATTATATGCTTCTTCTATTATTTTTCCTGAATTAAAGCCACAAACTTCAAGTTTTTTGTTTGCTATAAAATTACCAATTGTATTGACGATTGGCATTGTATCCACACTTAGCATTTGTTTTGCATATCTTTTAAATAAAATATAAATATAATAAGGAGAAAAGCCCAGAGCGTATAGTATTGCTACCATACTTCCTGAACTTGTTCCCCCTATAATGTCTATTTTTATTTCATTTTCTTCTAAAGCTTTTAATACTCCTACATGTGCAATTCCTCTAATTCCTCCACCTGCTAATGCAATTCCTAGTTTCATTATAGTTCTCATTCCTTTCAAATGTAAGTGATTATTTAGTATAATAAATCTTTCCAGAACTAAATTGCATTTTATGATATTCTCCTATAAATTCTGGTTCTTGTTCTGAGGTAATATTACTTTGTTCTGGTTCAAGTAAAATTTTTCCATCTTGTTTTATTATTCCCCATTTTTCAGCTTTTAAAACACCTGCAAATCCATATTTGTTGAATTCTGTTACTTTGTCATAATTTGCTTCTACTATTATATTTCCTGATTTATCTTCAAATCCCCACTTTCCGTCTTTTTCTGTAGCAAATAGTTTGTTTTCTGGGAAAATCTCTTTATTGGTTACTACTTTTCCATCTAATGTTAAATATTTTTTTATCGTTTCATTAGAAAGAATAATATATTCGTCCTTTTCTACAATTTTTCCATTTTCTAAATTTGTAATATTTTGCACTTTGTCATCTACGATTTCTAACATATCATCTGTACTCATTTGAATCAATTTAGTATTTGGTATCACTTGAATTGATTCATATTTGAATTCTGTTTTTGCATTATCTTCTACGTCTATTATTCCTAAGGCTTCTCCTTCTTTAGATGCTATAAATAAATCATCTTCTAAATATGATATATATTTATATTCTTTTGTAACTGCTTGCTCATTTTTACATACTTCATATATTGTTTTTCCATCTAGTGTTTGAATACGTATTGTGTATTCTTTTTTTTCTGGAATAGTAACAATTGTAGTGTCAGCAGACATATTTGTTAAGTTTCCTTTTTCATCATATACCTCTGTACTTTCTTCATTTTGTGCATATATATAATTTCCTTTTACATCTATTTGTTCAAAATTACAATCTATTATTTGTTTTCCTTCTTTATCAATAACTCCATATTTTTTTCCTTGTTGTACTACGAAAATTTCATTCTCATTATCAAAATTTATAGATTGATATTCTGTTTTAATTAGTTCTTTTTCATTTTTAAATATTCCATATCTTCCTTTTTCTGCTACCAATAAATATGCGTTGTCTTTATCTCCTGCATCTTGTATACGTTGCATATCATTATATATAGGCTCTAACTTTTGTTCTCCTTCATATGATACATATCCATAGCGATATCCATTATCTGTTTTATTTGCTACAATATATCCATCATAATAATATCTTTCATTTTCTTCAAAAAATGTGTCTGCAGATATTTGGTCATATAAAGCTTCTACTAGTTCGTATCCTTTTAAACTAATAATTCCATATTTTCCATCTTTTTTTACAATTAGTTCTCCTTCTTTGTATTGAAGTGTATCAATTTCTTCATATATTGGTTTTGTAATTTCTTTTCCTTCCAAATCGATTATTCCATATTTTCCATCTTTTTTATATTTCATAACTGATTTTTCATATAATAAATCACTTATAATATTTTTTAATTGCAATACTTCAACATCCTCATATTCTGTGTAGATTCTCTCTCCTTTCTCATTAAAAATACTAGTTTTATCTTCAGAATGGCATACAAATACAGGTTTTGATGGATTTGGTATATCTACATTATCATATTCCTCTGGTACTAATATATTGCCTTGTGTATCAATCACACCATATTTTTGCTCTTCATCTATTTTTGATACAAAATATTTATAATCCGTAATTTTTTCAATTTCATAAGTTCTATCTTTTTTATGCTGCTGTTGAAATATAAAATATATAGATGTAACTATAATTGCTAAAATAATTATAATTATTGTTGCATTTCTAATTCTTTTTTTCATATTTTTCATTCCTTTCTATATTTCTTACTGATTCTTACATGCCTTTATTTTTAATATTCTATTATCTTCATATTCCTCAATTTTATAAGTTACTTTTTTGGTTTCTATAGTAGGATTTTCTTCTTCTTTTGGAATTCTGTCTAGCTCGTCTTGCAAAAATCCTGATATTGTATCATAATCTCCTTCTGGAATTTCTGCATTTAATAATTTATTTACATCATAGATTGTCATATTTCCTGATAAAATATATGTTGTTTCGTCTATTTTTTCATATTCTATTTCTTCTTCGTCATATTCGTCATAAATTTCTCCAACTAGTTCTTCTAAAATATCTTCCATTGTAATCAACCCTGCTGTACCACCATATTCATCTAAAATAATTGCCATTTGTGTCTTATGTTTTTGCATTTCACGAAATAAGTCGTTTATCTTTTTGGTTTGTGGTACAAAATATGGCTCATGAATAATATTTTTCATTCGGAAGGTCTTTTTACCTATGTTTTTTAAAATATCTTTAATATATAAAATTCCTTTTATCTCATCAATTGTTTCGTCATATACTGGAATTCTACTATATTTATAATCTTCTTTTGAAATTATTTGCATTAGCTCTTCTATATCTGTACTAATGTCCACAGCAAATATGTCTTTGCGATGTGTCATAATTTCTGATACTGTAATATCGTCAAATTCAAATACATTGTTCAATAACTCTTTTTCTTCTTCTTCTATTGTTCCTTTTTCTTCTCCTTGGTCAATCATCATTTTTATTTCTTCTTCTGTAACTGTTTCTTCTTCATGTTCGTCAACACCAAATAATTTCGAAATCTTATTTGTAGTGAATGTTAAAAATCTAACAAATGGAGATGTTATAATTGATAATGTCCTTATCAATCCAATTGTTGCAAATGAAATTTTCTCATAGTTTTTCATTGCTAAACGTTTTGGTACAAGTTCTCCAAAAACTAGTGTAAAGAATGATAGTATAACTGTTATCAATATAATAGAAATTGTATTCCAAACACCTACACTAAAGATTGGCATTAGTTTATATAGTACTGGTGCTAGTTCTGATGCGAATGCATCTGATGCAAATGCACTTGATAAAAATCCTGCTAATGTAATTCCTATTTGTATTGTTGCTAAGAAACGACTTGGATTTTTTAGCATTTTTTCTATATGTTTTGCTTTTTTATTTCCTTCTTTTGCTAATCTTTCAATTTTTGCATCATTTAAAGAAATAAAGGCTATTTCACTTGCTGCGAAAAATGCATTTACTAAAATTAGTATAAGTAGTATTACAAATTCCATCAATATATCTCTCCTTGCTATTATATATAGTATGTGTTAATTTGTTTGTTTTATTATATATGTTTTCTCTTTTTTTTTCAATATATTTCTAGAAAAAACAACTTTAAAAGCAATTACTTTTGGTTATTTTGTAATTGCTTTTTTTATTTATTTTCCTGTTACAGGTAATTTTTTTGTTTGTTGCTTTGGTTCTTCTTTAACAATAGGTTTTGTTTCTTCCTTAATTTTTGGATATTCGTCTTCTTTTATTATAGTTACTGTTTCTTCAGCCGTTGCTGTCATTGCATATTTTTGATATAAAGGATTATCTGGTACTCCTTCTATAATTGCTTTTGAATATATTTCTGCACTTGAACATAATTTGAATTTTATTTCTTGATTTATAAATTTTTTTGGTATCAATACTTTAAATTTTTCATTTGATTCAAATGCTACTTTTTCCACATTATTTTCGTCTGTTATCTTATATTCCTTATTCTCATTATCTACAAAAAATGCTGTATATCTTAGTATAAAGCTTTCTGATGTTAATTGATATGTTTTTGAAATATAGTTACTATCTAAAGTATCTATTTCAAAGTCCTCTTGAATTTCTTCAATTGTAACTGTATTTTCTGGTCGTTTTTCAGTAGATACTTTTGCTTTTATGACAATTTCTTTCAATGCATTTAATGTTCTTTCACCTGCTTCTCCAATAGCTTCAAAGTCTTTTAAATCATATCCATATAAATAGCAATAAATTGCTTGTTGAGTTGCCATATAGGCCTCCTTTATCGTTTCACATCCAAGTTCAGATATTGTTTTATATGGAAATCCATTTATAATATATCGCCATAGTTTTTCATCTTTTATATAATCTTTACCTTTTACGCCATATATAATTTGACCATTTACTCCCTGTTTTGTTATTTCAATACAGTATGTAGGCAAATAATATTCTTTTGTAGTATAACAAACATAATTTGTTTCAACAATTTCTCCTTTGTATTTTAATAATTCTCCACAGTTACCTTTATAATGTAGTGGCATCTCTCCCTCTGGAAGTGTTTGACAAGTAGTTACTACTGTTAATACGTCAAATATTAGTATTATCATAATAATTGATATTCTTTTTACTAGTTTTTTTACTTTTTCCTTCACATATTTCTCCTTTTCATTTTTATATTTTTTCTTTTCCTATTACACATCTTCTAAATTCTGGTTCATTCTCGATGCAAGTTATTAGTGTAATTGTATTTTCTTTTGTCTTTTCTAGTTTTGTCCAATCTGTATCTTTTATAATAATATTACTGACAACAGTATAATCTTTATTAAAGTTTTGATACTGATATTGGATAATATCTCCCTCCTTTAATTTCTTTATATCTGCAAAATAATTAACAGCATAACCTCTGTTATGTGCTGCTAATCCAATATTACCATTTATTTTGCTAGTTTCTTCAAAATGTCCTATACTTGTATTTAATATTTCTTCTGTTGTTCCTTCTTCAATGCTAGCTTCTAATGAAATTACTGGTATTTTTAATTTCCAGTTATTCTCTTTTATCATTTCTTCTTTTTCTTCATTAGTTTTTTCACTATTATTAAATTGTACTTTTATTAAGTCTTTTTGCCTTATAGAAAAAAGTTTATTTATTCTCATATCTCTTATTTGTATATTTAGAAAGCAAATTAGTGAAAAAATAATAACAGTACAAGCTAAACTAATAGCATTGATATATCTAGTTGTATATAATCTATGCATACATATGCCTCACCTACCTTATTAAATTATTTTCTTTTTTGGAAATTGAAAAGAATTAATTTTTTTCGAAAAAAATTTTTAAGATTAAAATCCATATGGCTAAAACCTCATGGTAACATAATATCATAAAAAAATATTTTTGTAAAGCACTTTTCATCGCAAATTTTGACAAAATTCGACTTCTCTATATTATTTATTTTCTATGTTTTGATAAACTTTATTTTATATTCTAGTTTTCAAAAATAAAACAACCACTTACTAGTTTATCACAAAATAAAACAAATTACAAGAGCTTAGAAGATATTATTTATTTTCTATGTTTGCAATTTCTTTTAATTTATTTAATTCTTCTTGTTTTATATCTGTCAATTCTATTATTATGTTTTCATTAAATTGTTTCTTTAACATTTTTATAATTATTTCATGTATTCCTTCTTTTCTACCTTCTTTTTTTCCTTCTTGTATGCCTTCTTGTTTTCCTTCTTGTATGCCTTCTTGTTTTCCTTCTTCTAGTCCCTCTCTTCTTGCTTCATCTTTCCAATTTTGTTTTTCTTCTAATAATATATCAATAAAGCTCATACTTTTTTCCTCCTCAAATTCTTCAAATTTTTTCTTTACTTCTTCATTTTCTAAAACAGTATCATATACATAATATGCTATCTCCTTCAAAATTTTAATATTTTGCATGTCTTTTTCAGTATACAATATGTATTGAAATATATTATCTAATTCTTCTTTGTTTTTTGCCTTTTCTAATCCTAATATTCTTAGTGTGAAAAGATTATTGTGCAAAAGTTTTTGCATATCAAAATTATTTATATCTAATATGTCATATTTTCCAATTTTGGGATTTTTATAATTATGAAATGTTTCTTGCATTTCTTCAATACTTTGTACTGCATTCCATTTAGTTTTATTATTTGTATATATTACTATTGGTATAACAAGTGGTACAACTGTAGTTTTTTTGTTTTTCTTTTTTGGATTTTCTAGTTTTATAATTTCAATTTGATATTCTGCAATTCTTTGTGCCATATTGTAATCTATTCTTGATTGATGTTCCATTAAAAAGAAAACATTACTATTTTTTAGTTTATATAGAGTATCTGATTCTCTATTTTGAAATTGTGAATTTATGAATTTACAAGTATATCTTTCTAAGTCCTCCTCTTTTATTTTATTTTTCAAGTGGAAATATTGATTGATTAGTCCAACTGCTTGAGCTTTGCTAAATAAAACTTTCCTAAATATTTTATCATAGGGTTGATACGTTTTTGTCATAAATTTATTTTACCTCTCCTTTCATATTTTATATTATTTTTCTTATAAGTCAAATTTTATTTGCCGGTAAATATTTGCTTTTTCTTAAAAAATCTTCTTTTTTTATTATTTTTCTTGTTTTTGGAAATTTTTTCGAATAAAAATAAATAGATTTTAAAATTAGAATAAATTTATAATAACACAAAAAAGCTAATTTTTCAAGTCTTCACAATATACTTTTCATCGCAAATTCTGACAAAGTTCGACAAAGGAGAAAAGTTATTTCTTTTCTCCTTTATCTAAATCAAAATAAAATTCTACACCATTTTTGTGATTTATTACTCCATAATCATTATTATAATGGCTCATTATAGCTCTAACAAATGCTAATCCTATGCCACTTCCACCGTTTTTCTCTATTCCTTGATTTATCTGCTTTGTAGAAACGTTTCCAAATATTTTCCATGTCTTCTCTTGCAATATTTTCTCCTGTATTAAATA
>CANQOU010000049.1 GCA_947625565.1 uncultured Clostridia bacterium | reverse complement strand
TATGTAAAAAAGAAAAATGCTGTTGTAGATAATAAATAAAAAGGAGAGAAATCTTGATATGTTTATCACATCAAAGAAAACTCTTCTTTTTTACATTTTTAATAGACATTTCATAAAAAGAATGGTAGAATATAAAAAATGTTATTATTTTAAAGTATTAAAAAAATATAATGGAATATTATTCTATTGTAAGTAGGGAAGAAATACAAAATAAAAAAGGAGAAAACATAAAATGGGAAGGACAGTCTTAAGAATTATACTGATTATTATGTTATTATTTACATTTTATATAATATTTCAGTTTTCAAGTGAAAATGCACTATTATCAAGTGCTAGAAGTAAGGGAGTAATGAGACAAATCATTGATATATTTCCATATACAAAGAATTTAAGCGAAAAAACAAAAGAAAAGATAGTAAAAAAAGCACAGCCAATTATTCGAAAAATAGCACATTTTTCTATTTATATGATTGTAGGAATTTTAATAATGTCATTTGTAAGTACATATAGACTATTATTATGGAAAAAACTTTTAATAAGTATGGGAGTAGGGCTGATATATGCGATTTCAGATGAATATCATCAAAGCTTTGTACCCGGTAGAAGTGCAGAATTGAGAGATGTTATAATTGACACATCAGGTGTTATAATGGGAATTTTAATTGTACTTGTTATTATATCTGTATATAAAGCATTAGGAGAAAAATATAAAACAATGAGGAGTGTAGAAAATGAATAGACTAATGAAAAATAATAGAAATAAAATTATTGTTATTGCAATATTAACTATAATATTAACATTAAATTTTGCATATGATTTTTTAGGGGATAGAAAACAAACATTTAATGACTATGATAATCAATTTGTTACTGATGTAACTTTCGAAAACTTTCAAGCTGATTCGGAAGATTTAGTTATATCAAAAATACTTGAAGATAAATATAATATGAATGTAACGTCATTTGGATTAACAATACCTATGAATACTAATTCTGAGAGAATTGATAATTTATACACAAAAATACAACAATATGATGAAAATAACAGTGAACTGAAAATGATACCATATAGGTCACAAGTAGGATTACAAGGATATATCTTTTCCTTTTTATATAATAAACTACATATACCAATAGGAGGACTACATCTAATTTGTAGTATACTAATGGGAATTACAGCAATGGCTTTATGCTATTTTTTAGTAAAAAAATATAATAAAATATTAGGCGTAATATTTTACTTAGTATTTATAATATCACCTTGGGTAGTAGCATTTGCTAAAAATCTGTATTGGGTAGAATTTACTTGGTTTTTACCAGCTGTATTCGGACTAATACTATCATTAAATTATAACAAAAAGAGAATATGGGTACCACTAATAGGATTATCGATATTTTTGAAATGTTTATGCCGGATATGAATATATAACAGTAGTTATGCTATTTACAATTTCATTTTTTATAATAGATTTCTTTATAGCAAAAGACAAAAAAGAAAGAATAAAAATTTTAAAAACAACATTTATAGTAGGAATAGTGTGTCTAATAGCCTTCTTTGCAGCAATATTTGCACACTCTATCTTAAAAGGCGAAGGAAATATAATAGAAGGAATAAAGAAAATATATACGGAGGATTACTTAAGAAGAACTGGATTTACTGGTAATGCACATGAATTTACAGGAGTTTCTAAAGTATCAATAGAATCTACTTTTTTACAGACTATTTCTAGATATTTTGCTTGGAAAACACCAATAGTAACAGGAATACAAGGAAAATATTTTAAAAAAATGCTTGTCTTAGTAGCTCTTATATTACTATATGATTTAATAAGAAAAAAAGAAAATGCCTTTAGAGATATCATAATGCTCATTATATTTTTATCAGTAACATTTTCATGGTTTATATTTGGAAAAGCGCATTCATATGTGCATACACATATGAACTATGTACTATGGTATTTTGGTTTTATACAAATGTGTTTATATTTAATTGTTCAATTTGCTATAAGAATAATAGACAAGATAATATATATAGTAAAAGAAAAGAAGAAAATCGCATCATAGATTTTCTTCTTTTTTTATATATGTATCTAATATACTCCAAACATCATCCATATAAACCTTTCTTTCAGATGAAAAAGGAAGAATAGGCATATCTTTCATAGGATTTAATACACTTTGAATATCTAATATAGACTGATTGACCTTAGTTATTGCAATTTTATCAGCTTTATTTGTTAAAATCAAACAAGGTAATCCAGAGCGAATAATATAATCATACATCAATTTATCATTTGCAGTAGGCACATGACGAATATCTACTAAAAAAATCACTAAAGATATTTGCTCTCGACATTGTAAATAATGCTCAATAAAATTACCAACTTGTGCTTGCTCAGATTTTGACATTTTACTATATCCATAACCAGGTAAGTCTACAAAATAAAAGACATTATCAATATTATAGAAATTTATTTGACGAGTTTTTCCTGGCTCGCTACTAGTTCTAGCTAAAGCTTTTCTGTTAATCATTGTATTGATAAAACTTGATTTTCCAACATTTGACTTACCAACTAAGACAAACTCAGGTAAATTATTTTTAGGATATTGACTTGGTTTAACAGCTGAAATTTCAAACTTAGGATTTTTAACTAACATAAAATTCTCCTTTTAACGAATATCTTCATTTCTTAATTCATTTTCTAAATACATATCTAACAAATTTGATATATTATTCAAATTTGTTTGTAATTTTTCAGTCAAGCATCTTAAATCTACACTAGAAGGAGCATTTACAAATGGTGCTAATATTGCAATAGAATCATAACATAAATCTTGAAAATTTTGTAAATCAATGTAATCTTTTAAGATACAATCTTTATTCAAATTACCAGTTGCAATATAGCTATTTATTTCATTCAATAAATTATTTAATATATTACTAGCAGGTGTATATTTTGTTGCAACTGAGTATCTAGTATATAGTTTTTTAAATTTTTCATATTCTTCATTATATATAATATCTCCATTTACAAGAAGAGGAAAAGCATTGCGTGAAATAAAAATTTTGGAAGTTATTTCACCTATAACTTTTGAAGGTATATCTGTGATTTTGATTAGCTTTTCAAAATTTTCAGAACTTATGTATGAAACAAAATGAAGACTATCTCCGATGGTAATAACACTATACGCATTAGATGAGGTATATAGTGTTATATAATGTAAATTTCCTTTTCTTATACACTCATATAAAACTGCTAAAGTACCATCTTGATTATCACGAAGTAAACGAAATTTGCCTGTTTGCAAACAACACTCTTGCATAATTAAATTACTATTGTGAATGTATAAAGATATTTCTTGGCTATTTCCATATACATTATTTGCATTATCATTCACTGTGCTGACAGGCATTTTACTATATAAATCTAATAAAGCAGATTTTTTTATATTATAAAAACTATACTTACTTGACATATTTCAACATCCTATCTAATTCTATTTTATCTTATCCAATCCACCCATATAAGGTCTTAAAACTTCTGGAATTATAACACTTCCATCTGGCTGATAATTATTTTCCATAATAGAAATCAGCATACGAGGTGGGGCAACAACAGTATTGTTTAAAGTATGTGCAAAATATGTTCCATTTTCACCTTTTATACGAATACCTAATCTACGAGCTTGAGCATCTGTTAAATTAGAACAACTTCCAACTTCAAAATATTTTTTCTGGCGAGGAGACCATGCCTCTACATCACAAGATTTTGCTTTTAAATCAGCTAAATCACCAGAACAACATTCTAAAGTACGCACTGGAATATTCATACTTCTAAAAAATTCAACTGTATATGACCACATTTTATTATACCAATCCCAGCTATCTTCTGGTTCACAAACAACTATCATTTCTTGTTTTTCAAATTGATGTATACGATAAACTCCACGCTCTTCTAAACCATGAGAACCCTTTTCTTTTCTAAAACAAGGAGAATATGAAGTCATAGTATATGGCATATCTTCTTTTCTTAAAATCTGACCCTTAAATTTTCCAATCATAGAATGTTCACTAGTACCAATTAAATATAAATCTTCGCCTTCTATTTTATACATCATAGCATCCATTTCTTCAAAGCTCATAACACCAGTAACAACATCAGAACGTATCATAAAAGGTGGAATACAATAAGTAAATCCTTTATCAATCATAAAATCTCTAGCATATGTTAAAACAGCTGAATGTAATCTTGCAACATCTCCTAATAAATAGTAGAAACCTTGTCCAGCTACACGTCTTGCACTATCTAAATCTAATCCACCTAAATTTTCTAAGATTTCTCCGTGGAAAGGAATATCATAGTCAGGTACAACAGGTTCACCAAATTTTTCTATTTCAACATTTTCACTATCATCTTTTCCTATTGGAACAGATGGATGCATAATATTTGGAATTTTCATCATTTTCTCTTTAATTTCTTTAGAATAAGTATCTTCTAAATTTTCATTTTCCTCTAATTTTTTATTCAACTCTTGAACCTGTAACTTTATTACTTCAGCTTCTTCTTTTTTTCCATTTTTCATTAGTTCACCAATTTGATTACTCAAATTCTTTCTTTCAGCACGCAAATTATCACCATCAAGTTTTGCTTTACGACTTTTACTGTCTAGCTCAATTACTTCATCAACTAAAACTAACTTATGGTCTTGAAATTTTCTTTTTATATTTTCTTTAACAATTTCAGGGTTTTCTCTTAAAAATTTAATATCAATCATTCTATTACCTCCAAAGGTTTATATATAATTTTTTTCAATTTCATCTACTAAAACAAATCTAAATTTTTGACCAGTTATATTATCAGGTCTCTCAGGAATTTCTTCTAAAAACATTTTTTCAGGTCTTACCCAAATAGTACGACCATCTTCTCTATGATATAAAGGTTTATAAACAACCATTCTTTCTTTAGTTTCCGAGTCATAAGCAATATTTTCGACAAAATAATAATTTCCTTTAAAATGACGATACACTCTACCGACTTTTACTTCTTGCATATATATTCCTCCCTTTTTAATAAGTATACTTATTATATACTATTTTTTCATAAATAGCAATAAATTGGGAAAAATAAAATTGGAGGAAAAAATGATTTACGAGTTCATTAAGTTTATAGTATATTCAGGACTGATTGTTGCTATTTCTAAATATATATTAGTATCAAACCTAAGAAAACTAGCAGAAAACTTGAGTTTAAAAGCAAAAACAGTAGGAGATATTGCAGGAGCAGCTACATCTGTACCAGAATTATTAACTATTATTATATCTAGTACAAAAGGAATGATAAGTACTAGTATTTATAATATTCTAAGCTCTAATATAATAAATTTTATTCAATATATGGCATCTATAATAATAAATAAAAATAGAAGAGCTTTTGGCAATTTAGCAATAAGAATTGATATAATATTAGTTTTATTAACTATTGTTATACCAATTACTTTAATATGGTTAAATATAGAAATAAGTATATATATAATACCAATTTTTATATTGCTATATTTATTATTTAATCTTATAAACAATAATACACATAAACTATATTTAAAAAAAGAAGAAAACAAATTAGAAAAACAGATAGAAAATGAAGAAAAAACAGAAAGCGGAAATACAAGAAAAACACTGTTATATGCTTTAATATTATTGATTTCAGGAGTTCTATTATTTGTAGTAGGAGACTTATTAGGACAAACAATAGAAAACTTAGCAAATGGATTTAATATTTCACAAACAATAATTGGGATTTTACTTGGTATTACTACAAGTATACCAGAACTAATTACATTTTTTGAATCTCAAAAGCATTATAATAATCAAAAAAATGAAATATTAGGGGTTGTAGAAGCAACAAATAACTTATTGACTTCTAATGTATTAAATTTATTTATTATAGAAACTATAGGTATTATAATATTAGCTTTTGTTACTTGACAAATAAAAACTAGAAAGATATATTAGAATATGAAGAAACCGAAAGGATAAAAGTGAAATGAAAAAAAGAACGGTTATATTACTTAGTATTCTAATATTATTAGTTCTCTTAGCAATAACAGCATATTTTCTTTTGATAAAAATCCAATCAGAAGTGCCAGAAAGATTAGAAGATAGATATGATATAAAAGTAGAAAAATATAGTGATAAAAATGTAGTTACAATTTCACCAAAAGAAGATAAAACAGAAAACTACATAATATACTTTCATGGTGGCTCATATATGGCTGAAATAACAGATGCTCATTGGAACTTTTTAGATAAAATTATGCAAAAAACAAAAGCTTCAATAATTGTACCAGACTATCCACTAACACCAACAAATAACTACAAAGATGTATTTGAAATAGTGATACCTCTATATAAAGAAATAATAAAAAACATATCACCAGAAAAACTCATTATAATGGGAGATTCAGCAGGTGGGGGATTAGCACTAGCTTTAGAAGAAAAACTTGGAGAAGAAGAAATTCCAATACCAGAAAAATTGATTTTAATATCTCCATGGCTTGATGTTACTATGTCAAATCCAGAAATAGATAATGTACAAAAGCTGGATAAAAACTTAAACAAAGATACTTTAAAAATGGCTGGAATTGCATATGCAGGACTAGACGGAATTGATAATTATTTAGTTAACCCTATAAATGGACCATTAAATAAATTAAAAAATGTAACAATTTACACAGGTACATATGATATTTTAAATCCAGATGCTCATCTATTGCAAGAAAAAGCAAAAGAAGTTGGAATTGATATAGAACTTAAAGAATATGAAGGAAAAGAGCATATTTGGCTAATATATGAGCAAAATGAAGATTTTGAAGATTTAATAAATAGTATAAAAAAATAGCTTAAAATACTTGACAAACAGAAAAAATATGATATAATATTAAGCGTTACAAGAAGGAGCTATCGAACTTCTCACCTTATCTAAAAGAAAAAGGTTAAAATGCAAAAATAAATATGTTTATTTTATTTGCTTTTTTATTAGTTTGATGGATTGACTTGTAACACACAAGTCAATTTTTTATATATATGGAGGTGTTTCACAATCAAACAAGAATTACCAATAAATAGTCAAATTAGAGAAAGAGAAGTTCAACTGATAGGAGCAGATGGAGAAAAATTAGGTGTTATGCCAACAAATGAAGCTTTGAAATTAGCTGAAGAAAAGAATTTAGACCTTGTACTAGTATCACCTAATAGTAAACCTGTAGTTTGCAAAATAATGAATTATGGAAAATATAAATTTGAGCAAGCCAAAAAAGAAAAAGAAGCAAAGAAAAAGCAAAAAGTATTAGAAATAAAAGAACTACGAGTTACTCCAAATATTGAAGAACATGACTTTAGCTTCAAAGCTAAAAATGCAAGAAAATTTTTAGAAGCAGGAAACAAAGTAAAAATAACACTTCGCTTTAGAGGTAGAGAAGTAAATAATGTTAAATCAGGTGAACTTGTACTAAATAAGTTTATAGAAGAACTTGAAGATATTAGTGTTGTTGAAAAACAACCTAAATTAGAAGGTAGAAATATGTTTACAATTTTAGCAAAAAAAGCATAATCAATAAAACGAAAGGGAGGAAAGAAAAATGGCAAAATTAAAAACAAACAAAGCTGCTAGCAAAAGATATGGACTAACAGCAACAGGAAAAGTAAAAAGAACAAAAGCAAATAGAAGACATCTATTAGCAAACAAAACAAGCAGACAGAGAAAATCAGGAAAGATACAAGATGCTTATGCTGATAAATCATGTGAAAAAACAATAAAAAAATTACTACCATATGGTGGATAATCGAATTAAGGAAGGTGAATAAAAATGGCAAGAGTAAAAACAGCTAGAACAACAAGAGCAAGACATAAAAAAATATTAAAACAAGCAAAAGGATATTATGGAGCAAAACATTATCGTTTTAGAAATGCAAATCAAGCAGTATTAAAATCATTATCATATT
>CANQOU010000048.1 GCA_947625565.1 uncultured Clostridia bacterium | reverse complement strand
ATAAAATCTTTATCTGCAAAAGCTGATACTAACATTAGTAGTGTTGATTTTGGTAAATGGAAATTTGTAATTAAACCATCTATACATTTAAAGTTATATCCAGGATAAATATAAATTCCAGTATTTCCTTCTATTGGTTTAACATATCCGTTTTTATCTGCTATTGTTTCTAGTACTCTACAAGAAGTAGTACCAACTGCTATAACACGTTTTCCATTTTTCTTTGTTTTATTTATTTTTTCACAGTCTTCTGGTTTTATATAAAAATGTTCTGTATGCATTTTATGTTTTTCTACTGTTTCTTCTTTAACTGGTCTAAATGTTCCTATTCCTACATGCAAAGTAACATTTGCAATTTGAATTCCTTTTTGCTCTATTTTTTGTAAAAGTTCTTCTGTAAAATGTAATCCCGCTGTTGGTGCTGCAGCTGACCCTTTATATTTTGCATACACTGTTTGATATCTATCTTTTTCTTTTAATTCTTCGTGAATATATGGTGGTAATGGCATTAAACCAATTTTATCTAATATTTCATTAAAGATTCCATCATATGTAAATTTTACTTTTCTTGTTCCTCCTGCTAATTTTTCTATGATTTCTGCTTTTAATAATCCATCTCCAAAAATAGCCCTTGCACCTTCATTTAATTTATTTCCTGGTCTTACAATTGTTTCCCAAATATCTCCTTCTATATTATTTAATAATAAAAATTCTACATTTGCACCTGTTTCTTTTTTTCCATATATGCGTGCTGGTATAACTTTAGTATTATTTCTTACTAGGCAGTCTCCTGGCTCTAAATAATCAATAATATCTTTAAAGATTTTATGTTCAATAGTTTTATTTTTTCTGTCTAATACCATTAATCTGGATTGGTCTCTTTTTGCAATAGGTGTTTGAGCAATTAGTTCTTCTGGTAAATCATAATCAAATTCTGATACTTTCAAGTATTTCCTCCTCAATCAATTCTACACTTCTATTTATATAATCTAATAGTTCTTGTTTGGTGTATAATTTATAATCTTCTTCTACTTTTTCTTTATTATTCTTTATATTTTCTTCTACATATTTAAATGTTTTAATAATATCCTCCTGTGTATATGTAAATTCTTTTAAATCTTTTGCATAGTCTAATATTTTCTCATCATAACTTGGGAAATTTATTTCTGTTTCATTTCTTAAGTATCCGTGAAAATGTTTTTAAATCTTTATGTTTTACTGGTTGTATTTCAGCAAAAGAGCAAATTTTCGTACTTCCATCACTTAATTTAATGCTTAATAATCCTTTTTCTGTATTATACATTTTATAATGATTTTTGTATAACTGGACATTCCAATAATAATCTGTTAAAAGATGTGTGTAATACCCTAAAATTACTGGATTTCTAAAATGTTCTTTATATTGTTTTTTAAATCTTTTTATATCTGGTAAATCAATTCCCATTCCATTTATAGTTGTGTGATATGGGTAATGTGTAGAATAATCTTTAACTACAACAGATGGATTTGGTGTATTATGTCCCTCAAATATATCTGGCATAATATTGGCAAATGTAAATATATTATTATTGGGTGTTCGTATTTTTTTACATACTTTATCCATAATAGCTAAATGGATTGTCCAAGATGGCATAATTTCCTCCTTTTTTTAGGAAAGTGGTAATCCACTTTCCTAATCAGCTAAGTCTTTCATTGTTAAATTTATTCTTCCTTGCTCATCTATGTCTGTTACTTTTACTGTTACTTTATCTCCTATGTGTAATACATCTTCTACATTTTTTATTCTTTCTTTTGATATTTTAGAAATGTGTAATAAGCCTTCTTTTCCTCCACAGCCTAAGTCTACAAAAGCTCCAAAATTCATAATCCTTGTAACTTCTCCATAATATATTCCACCAACTTCTACATCTCTTGCAATATCTTCTACCATTTCTAATGCTTGGATAGCTTTTTCTGAATCTGTTGAATAAATAAATACTTGTCCATCTTCCTCGATGTCAATCTTAACTCCAGTTTCTTCAATGATTTTATTTATCATTTTTCCACCAGGTCCGATAACATCTTTAATTTTATCTACTTTAATAGTTGTTGCAATAATTCTTGGTGCATATTTTGATATTTCTTCTCTTGGTTTACTAATTACTGGCATCATTACATTGTCTAAAATATATTTTCTTGCAATTCTTGTTCTTTCAAATGCTTCTTTTATAACTGCATATGATAATCCATCAACTTTAATATCTACTTGTATTGCTGTAATTCCTTTTTCTGTTCCTCCTACTTTGAAATCCATGTCTCCGAAAAAGTCCTCTAGTCCTTGTATATCTGTTAGCATTACATAGTCATTTTCGTTTTCTGGATTTGTTACTAGTCCTGTAGATATTCCTGCTACTGGTCTTTTAATTGGTACACCTGCATCCATCAAAGATAAAGTGCTTCCACAAATACTTGCTTGTGATGTAGAACCATTTGAAGATAATACTTCTGATACAACTCTTATTGCATATGGAAATTCTTCTTTTGATGGTAATACTGGCACTAGTGCTTTTTCAGCTAATGCACCATGTCCTATTTCTCTTCTTCCTGGTCCTCTTGATGGTCTTGCTTCACCTACACTATAGCTTGGAAAGTTATATTGATGCATATATCTTTTTGATTCTTCTGTGTCAATTCCATCTAATGTTTGTTCTTCACTTATCATTCCTAATGTTGTTACTGACAATACTTGAGTTTGTCCTCTTGTAAATAATGCACTTCCATGTACACGAGGTAATAAATCTATTTCACATGATAATGGTCTTATTTCATCTAATTTTCTTCCATCTACTCTTTTATGCTCATAGAATATCATATCTCTAACACATTTTTTCTCTAATTTATATATTGCTTCACCTATATCTTGTTTATGTTCTTCAAGTGCTTCTTCTCCAAATTTTTCTGCATAACTTTCTGCAATTTTTTCTGATAGTTCTGCAATATTATTATCTCTTGTTTCTTTGTCAACTTCTTGTACTTGTTCTTTCATGTCTTCTGTGAAGTTTTCTGCAATATATTCATATACTTCATGTTCTACTTCAAATGATTTATATTCAAATTTTGGTTTCCCAATTTCTTCTTTCATTTTTTGAATGAATTGGCACATTTTTTTGATTTCTTCATGTCCTTTTTTTATTGCTTCTAACATAACGTCATCAGGAATTTCATTTGCTCCTGCTTCTATCATAGCAATTTTTTCTTCAGTTCCTGCAACTGTTAGATTTAAGTCTGATTTTTCCCTTTGTTCTTCTGTTGGGTTGATTATAATTTCTCCATCAACAATTCCTACATTTACTGCTGCTGTTGGTCCACCAAATGGAATGTCTGAAATTGAAAGTGCTGCTGATGCTCCTATCATAGCTGCTACTTCTGGTGAGTTATCTTGTTCTACTGATAAAACTGTTGCAACAACTACAACATCATTTCTAAAATCTTTTGGAAATAATGGTCTTAATGGTCTATCTATTGCTCTTGAAGTTAAAATTGCTTTATCTGCTGGTTTTCCTTCCCTTTTTTGGAAAGAACCTGGTATTTTTCCCACAGCATATAGTTTTTCCTCATAATCAACTGATAATGGAAAGAAATCGATTCCTTCTCTTGGTTCTTTTGATGCTGTTACATTTACTATAACAACTGTATCTCCATATCTTACTATTACACTTCCATTGGCCAATCCAGCCATTTTTCCTGTTTCAAATATTAGATTTCTTCCTGCTAATTCTGTTTCAAATGTCTTAAACATAAAATTTCCTCCTTTATTAGAAAAAGCTACAATTTAAGAACGTAACCTCTATTATATGTTACAAGTATAGCATATAATACAAGCTACTTACTTAAATTCAACTTTTTCTTTTTTATTTTGCACCAATTTGGTTTCTTATATTCTACAAAAAGCCTATGCCAAATAAAAGCATAGGCTTTTCATATTTTTATTTTCTTAAACCTAATTTTTCAACGATATCTCTATATCTTTGTATATCTTTTTTTGATAGATAATTTAATAGGTTTCTTCTTTTACCTACCATCTTTAATAATCCACGTCTTGAGTGATTATCTTTAACGTGTACTTTTAAGTGTTCTGTTAATTCGTTGATTCTTTGTGTTAAAAGAGCTATTTGTACTTCTGGTGAACCAGTATCGTTTTCTTCTCTTTTATAAGTATTAATAATTTCTTGTTTTCTTTCCTTTGTCATAATATACACCTCCTATTTATTTTTCACCTTTAACTGAGCGAATAGTTGGTGCTTTCTATTGGCTAAGTAAAAGGTCTATTTTTAACGTATTTATTTTACTACATTTTCCCAAAAAAATCAAGTGTTTTTAGGAAAATTTTAGAGAGAATCATTTTTATAATTCTCTCTATCAATTCCCTATAAACTACAATATGAAATTACGCATTTACCATTATATTCTGAAATACTAAATTCTGCATTGTCTATCTTTTCTTTTGTTTCATCCTCATTTATATAATATACTTCTGCAGTATATGTTAAATCACTTTCTAAAGAAATTTCTTTTACCTCCCATTGCATTCCAGAAGAACCAACATTCCAGTAAGATACACTTCCATTTTCTTCTTTAAAATATGGATTTGAATCATTGCCATTATAATTGAAATTGTTACTGAACCAATCTACAGTCATATATTTTTGTATTTCTTTTTCAAAATCAGAATATTTAATATTTGTTTTTACATAATGCTCTACTGTTGAAATTTCCATTGTAAAATCAAATCCTAATTCACGAAGTAAATTATCTGGTTGGCCTATTATACTTCCTTCTAAGTTAAGATATTTTTGAAATGTGTCTTTTATTGTTGTAATTGAAAATTTATTTTGCTCAGTTTTTTCTGAGTTATCAGCTCCTAATATACTATCAGTATCAGTGTTTGTTGTGCTATTTTTTTCTTCCTTTAATGTGTTTATTGTATTTTCTAGATTTGCCGCTTGGCTATTTAATGTATTTACCTCTTTTGCTGTTGTTTCTTTTTCATTGTGTAGGATGTATAAAAAGTATGCCATTATACCAATAACAATTATTGCTAAAATTAAAAAAAATGTTGATAAACTTACTCTTATTTCTCCTTTTTCTTCCATTTTAATCCTCCTTTTCTTTTGTTCGATAAAAGCTGTTTTTATAGTGTCATAAGTGATATTTTTTTCAATACCTTATTTGAATTTTTCTCCTACTTTTATTGGATTTCCTCTTAAATACTCTTGAATTGACATTCTTTTTGCATTCTCTCCTTGTATTTCTAATACTCTTAATAAGCCTTCTTTAGTTTTTATTAAAAGTCCTTTCTCATTGCCTACAATTGTACCATTTGGAATTTCTTTATTATTTATATTTTCTTCTACTGATACTTTCCAAAATTTAATTTTTCTATCGTTTAAAAATGTATATGCTCCCATAATTGGGTTAAGTCCTCTAACTAAATTTTTAATTTGTATTGCAGTTTGCTCTTCCCAACTAATTTTTGCCATATCTTTTGATAGCATTGGAGCAATTGAAAAATTTTCTCCTTGTTTCTGTCTTGGTGCTATTCCTTTTTCTATTTGTTCTAATGTATCTACTAATAAATTACCTCCTAATAGTGCTAATCTATCCCATAATTCTCCTGTTGTTTCATTTTCTCCTATTTCAACTTCTTGTTTTAGTATAATATCACCTGTATCCATTCCTTTATCCATAAACATGGTTGTAACTCCTGTAACTTTATCTCCATTTAATATCGCCCATTGTATTGGCGCTGCTCCTCTATATTTGGGAAGTAAAGATGCATGTACATTGATACATCCATATCGTGGAATTTCCAATATTTCTTGTGGTAATAACTTACCATATGCAACAACACATATAACATCTGGGTTTAAATCTTTTAATTTTTGAATAAACTCAACATTTCCTTTTATTGTTTGTGGTTGTATTACAGATATGTTATTTTCTAATGCATACTGTTTTACAGGTGATGGCGTTAATTTCATTCCTCTCCCCTTAGGTTTATCTGGATTTGTTACAACACATAAAATATTGTGTTTTTTTTCATATACAGCCTTTAAGGATTTCTCGGCAAAATCTGGAGTTCCCATAAAAACAATTTTCAATATTCTTCTCTCCTCTATACTTCTAATTCTTCAAATGGTATTTCTTGATATGATAATGGATCTATTCCATTTAGTTGACTTGGTTTAATTAGCCCGAATTGAATTGCAGAATTTATGTGCTTTTGTATATCTCCATCTTGTAATTTAAACATTTTAGCAACTTCTTCTGGTTTTTTCCCTAATTTAATACATAACATTTCTGATCTTATCTGACTATCCTGTTTTACTCGCATTTCTATATCTGTAGCTCTCAATCTTGGTCTTAATCTTTTGCATCCTACTTGATCTTTAATATCATCCATCTCAAAATCGGTAATGTCATATTTTTCTTGTACTTTATCTGGATCTTTATCTTCATATAACATTTGTACTATTTTTTCTCTTGCAGAAACATTTCTTAGCCTTACTGGCTTTTTTGATAATTTTATCTTTAAAATATTTATTTCATCACTTGATAATCCTGTCATTCTAGATATTATGCTTATATTTTTATTCCCATTTTTCAGCATTAGCATTGCACTTCTTACCTGATATGCCTTTACTAGATTACCTTCTAATTTTTTTAGTTTTTCTTCTCTTTCTTCAGAAATACCTTCTATCTTACCTTCTTTTCTTTTCCTTAATTTAATTACTGCTTTTCCATATAGTTCAAGTTCAGCACTTTTTCTTGCAAATTTAATAACATCAGAATATTTCACTGTTATGATATCCAGTGCCTTTTCTAAAAATTCGAATTCTAAAATTGGCATTTTTTGTTCTGCATATATATCAAAGCATAAATCTACATATTCCCTTATTTTTTCTTGCTTTTCTTTTGTTGGTTGTATTCCAAATCTAACCTCAGCATCGATTTCTTTCTTTAATTGGTTCAATTTTTGCATCTTTTTTCTCCTTTTACTATGTTTTATTTTTCCTCTGGCTCTACATATTCTAGTGTTCCTGGTATAATCTTATCTACAAAAACTTCACCTTCTAAATGGTCAACTTCATGACAAATGGCTTGAGCAAGTAAATTTTTTGCTTTGGTTTTTATTTTTTTTCCTTTTCTGTCTAAATATTCTACTGTAATTTCTTCTGGTCTAATTATTTTTGCAAAACGATTTGGAAAACTTAAGCAGCCTTCTTCTACCTCCTGTTCTCCTTTTTCTTTTAAAATCTTTGGATTTATTAAAACAATTGGACCATTATTATCATATAAATCAATGACAATTACTTTTTTTAATATTCCTACCTGCACAGCTGCTAAGCCAACTCCGTTATATTTATGCATAGTTTCTATCATATCGTCAATCAATACTTGAATTCTATCATCAATTTCTTCTACTTCTCTTGATTTTTTATATAAAATTTCGTCTCCCTCTAATCGTAAATTTCTAATTGCCATATTTTCTCCTCTTTTCTATATCATACTATTAGGATTAACATCAATTGAAACTCTAATATCTTTTTTTCCTTCATTATATATTTGTTTTAATAGGTTATTAAGGATTTCATTTGTTTCATTAGTCATATTTCCTTTTATGATAATTCTCCAACGATATCGATTTTGAATTTTGTCAATTGGTGCTGGCATAGGCTTAAAAAGTATCAAATTTTTGCAGTTTTTAAGCATTTTGTACAAATTATTATAGCTTTCAATCGCTAGTGTTTTTATCTGATTTTCATTTTTTCCTTCAAACCTCATTACTATTATATCGCAAAATGGTGGATATTTCAACTGTTTTCTTAATGTAATCTCTGTTTCATAGAATTTTTTATAATTTTGTTTCTGTGCTGTCTTTATACTAAAGTCTTGTGGATTGTATGTTTGAATAATAACCTTACCATGTAGATTTTCTCTACCTGCTCTACCTGCAACTTGTGTTAATATTTGAAATGTCTTTTCTGTTGCTCTATAATCATC
>CANQOU010000047.1 GCA_947625565.1 uncultured Clostridia bacterium | reverse complement strand
AGTAGAGGTTAATGCAAGCTTTATCATATTATTTAAACCAGTTTGTCTTTCTTCAGGTGTTGCAATTTTTTTAATAAATTTTGAATCAACAACACTCATTAAACAACTAGCATTTTTATTTAATAATTTTGCAATATAAAATAATGCAAAGGATTCCATCTCAGCGCTAATAGGATTAAAATCAGTAGGAATACGTGATAAAAATTTATTTACGTCAGTCATATAAACATCAAAGCAATCACTACAAACTGTATTTCCATGTATTATTGATATGTTTAAATTTTTAGCAGTATCTATAATTTTTTGATTTAATTTTGCACTAGATTGGATAATATGACAATCTTCATTATTCAAAGTAAGTGCAAAATTCCCCTCAGTAAATACTTTATCTGCTAAAATAATGTCAAATAGTTTTAATTCAGGCTTGTATGCTCCACAAGAACCAATTCTAATAATATTTTCTACTTCGTAAAATTTATATAGTTCATAGCAATAAATTCCCATGCTAGGCATTCCCATTCCAGAAGCCATAACAGTTAATTCTTTTCCTTTATAACTCCCAGTATAAGCATACATACCTCTTACTTGGTTTACAAGTTTATAGTTATCTAAAAAATTTTCTGCAATATATTTTGCACGTAAAGGGTCTCCAGGCATAATAACAGTTTTTGCAATTTGACCTATTTTGGCCTCATTATGTGGTGTTGGCATATAAAATCCTCCTTTTGGATATATTATACCATAAAATTTATTAAAAGCAATTGCAAAAAACAAATATTTATGATATAACGTAGTTGAAGATTTGAGGTGAAAAAATGATAATAGCATATGCGAAATCTGATGTTGGAAAAGTTAGAGAGATAAATGAAGATTCTTTCTATATTTCTAATCCATTAGATAAAGTGCAACTATATATGTTAGCAGACGGAATGGGAGGCTACAATGGTGGAGAAATAGCAAGTAAATTGGCTATTCAAACAGCAAAGAAATATATTGTAAATAATTTTGAACAGATAGAAAAAGATAGAGATAGTATTATTCAATTATTAGGAAGTAGTATTGAATATGCAAATATGATTGTATATGAAAAGTCAAAAGAGAATAAGGAACTAGAAGGAATGGGTACTACTTTAGAAATATGCTTAATATATAATAGTAAGGTATATATTGGACATATTGGTGACAGCAGAATTTATCGTATTAGAAAATCATTTATTAGAAAACTGACACAAGACCATAGTTATGTTCAAAAATTAGTTAAAGATGGTGAAATTACACAGGAAGAAGCAGAGCATCATCCTAAGAAAAATATGCTTATGAAGGCATTAGGATGTAATGCATTTGTTGAACCAGATGTTATGGTAAAAGGGCTATTAAAAGATGATATTTTGCTTATGTGTTCAGATGGATTATCAAATTTAGTTGACGAAGAGAATATATATAAAATAGCAAAGGCAAATATTGAGCAGGCATCAAAAGAATTAGTACAAATGGCAAATGATAAAGGCGGGTATGACAATATTACTGTTGTAATTATAAAAAATATATAACAGTATATAAAAGTGAGGAGAGATAAAAATGATTTTAGAAGGGAAACTATTAGGCAACCGTTATGAGATACTTGAAAAAGTAGGAAATGGTCGGAATGGCAATTGTATATAAGGCAAAAGATGTTATATTGAATAGAAATGTTGCAGTTAAAGTTCTAAGAGATGAATTTACAACAGATGCAGAATTTATAAAAAGATTTGAAACAGAAGCACAATCCGCAGCACGATTAACACATGCAAATATTGTCTCAATTTATGATGTTGGTGTAGATGATGGCATTTATTATATTGTTATGGAACTTGTAAAAGGTAAAACATTAAAAGAAATTATTATTGAAGAGGGAGGTCCACTTCCTTGGAAATGGTCTATGAATGTTGCAATACAAATTGCCTCAGCTTTAGATACAGCACATTGTAACAATATTATACATAGAGATATAAAACCACACAATATCATTATAACAGAAGATGGTGTTGCTAAAATAACTGATTTTGGTATTGCTAAAGCTGTATCTAATTCTACAATTACAGCTTTTGGAACAACAATAGGTTCAGTCCACTATTTCTCACCAGAGCATGCAAGAGGAGGATATACAGATGCAAAATCAGATATTTACTCTCTAGGTGTTGTAATGTATGAAATGCTAACTGGCAAAGTACCTTTTGATGCAGATACTCCTGTATCAGTAGCTTTAAAACATATGCAAGAAGACCCAGTAGAACCAATAAAACTAAATCCAAATATTCCAGAAGCAATAAATAAGATTATTATGAAAGCAATACAAAAAGACCCAATGAATAGATATCAAACAAGTATGGAATTATTACAAGATTTAAAGGAGGCATTAAAAAATCCAAATGGAGATTTTGTAGAAGAAATTCCTTATGATAAAACAGCAAGAACACAAAAGATAGGGACAGAACAATATTCAAATAGAAGTGAAAAAGGCAAAAAACAAAATAAGTTACAAAAATGGATTACTGAGCATAAAAAATTAAGTGTATTTTTAGGACTTATACTTTTATTCTTCTTAGCTTTTGGAGGAACAATGATGGTTTTAAGTATTACAAATCCACCAGAAGTTGATATGCCAAATGTTGTAGGAATGCATAGAGATGAGGCTAAAAAAGCTATAGAGGAAGCAAAACTAGTTTATGAGGAAGAAAAAGAAGAATATAACAAAGAAGTAGAAGAAGGACATATAATTAGCCAAAATCCAGCATATTTTGATAGATATCATTCTGTAAAACAAGGAAGTACAGTTAAGGTTGTTGTTAGTAAAGGAACAGAAAAAGCAACTGTACCAAATGTAGAAGGAAAAGAAAGAGAAGAAGCTATTAAGTTAATTGAGGAAGCAAAACTAAAAGCAGAAATTATAGAAGAAACAAGTAAAACAATAGCTGAAAACCATGTAATAAAACAAGAAACGGAGCCTGATACAGAAGTATCAGCAGGTGATACAGTTAAACTACATATAAGTATAGGAACAGGAATTAAAGAAATTACTATGACAAGTGTAGTTGGAAAAACAGAAAGCTCTGCAAAATCAGAACTAGAAGGATTAGGATTTAAAGTAACAATAAATTATGAAGAAAATACTTCAAAAGATAATGGAACAGTTTTAAAACAAAGTCTTGAATCAGGCAAAAAGGTAGATGAAGGTACATCAGTTACATTAACAGTAAATAAAGTGCAAGAAGATAAAACAGCTACAATTACAATAAATGTAAAATCATTAACAGGTGGATATACAAACAGTTCAAAATCAGAAAGCACAGAAAATTCTACAGAAAATAAATCAAAAGAAGAAAGTAATGCTGTAGAAAAAACAGCTGATGTAGAATTATTAGTAAATGATAAGAGTGTTTATTCAAGTACAGGAGTAGACAAAAATAAAACAGATTTATCAACAACAATTACAGGAAAAGGAACTGTAACAGTTAAACTAATAATAACTGATAGAAGTGGAGGAAATTGGTCAAGAACACAAAGTATCAATTTAAATAATACAAGTAAATATACATTTCAATAATTAACGTAAAAGAAAGGAATTTGAATGGAACATATAGAAGGGCATATTATAAAAAATGTTTCAAACCAATATATTGTAAAAACAGAACAAGGAGAATATCAAACAATTGCTAGGGGGAGATTTAAACAACAAGAAATCTCCCCTGTTGTTGGTGATATAGTAAAAATTTTTGTAGAGGATGAAAAAAATAGAAAAGCAGTTATTGAAGAAATTAAAACTAGAAAAGTATTATTTAAAAGACCCAAAGTAGCAAATATTACACAAATGGTCTTTGTATTATCTAGTCAAAAGCCAAAACCAGATTTGTTGCTTCTGGATAAACAATTAGCATTAGCTGAGTTTTTCCATATAAAAAGTTTAATTGTATTAAATAAAATAGATTTAGATAAAAAACAAGATTTTAAAATGATTAAACAAATTTATCAAAAATTAGGATATGAAGTTCTAGAAACGCAGGCAAATGAAAATATAGGTGTTTTAGAGTTAAAGAACCAATTAAAAGGCAATATCAACGCATTTTCTGGAAATTCTGGTGTTGGAAAATCAACTTTAATAAATGCAATATTTGAAAAACCAATAACAGAAGAAGGAGAAGTTAGTCAAAAAAATCAAAGAGGAAAAAATACAACTACTGCAATTCAATTATATGAAATTGATAAAGATACATATATAGCAGATACTCCTGGATTTTCAACTTTTGATATTTCTGAGATACCAAAAGAAGAACTAGATAAATGCTTTGTAGAGTTTAAACCATACATACAAAATTGTGAATTTGTAGGATGTACACATATTAAAGAAGAACAATGTGAAATCAAAAAAGAAGTAGAAAAAGGTGAAATTTCACAAGATAGATATTTAAGATTTTGTAAAATTTACGAAGAATTAAAAGAAAAGGAGAAACATAAATGGTAGAAGTATCTTCATCAATATTAAGTGTAGAAAAAGGAGAAGAAGCAAGAACATTCTTAGCATTGGAACAAGGAAAAACAGATTATTTTCATATAGATGTTATGGATGGAAAATTTGTTGAAAAAAATACATATGATAAAATGCTAGAATATGCATCATATATAAAAAGGATTTCTAATTTACCATTAGATGTACATTTTATGGTACAAGATGTAAAAAAGGCAATTGAAGATTTTAGTATTTTGGAGCCTAATATTATGACTTTTCATTATGAAGCTTGCAAAACAGATGAAGAAGTAATAGAATATATAGATGAGATAAAGGAAGCACATTCAAAGGTAGGAATAGCTATAAAGCCAAATACAAATATTGAGAAAATATATAAATTTTTGCCATACATTCATATAGCACTAATTATGACTGTAGAACCAGGTAAAGGAGGACAAACATTTCTAAGTGATATGACAGAAAAGATAAATAAGTGTAATGAGTTTATTAAGAATAATGATTTAGAAGTTGATATAGAAGTAGATGGGGGAATCAACTTAAATACACAAGATGCAGTAAAAGAAGCAGGTGCCAATATTTTAGTTGCAGGAACAGCAATTCTAAAAGCAGTTAATTATGGAGAAATTATAAAAGAATTAAAAAAATAAAGAGAATAATTTGTTTATTCTCTTTTAAATTTTTAAGCTACCTTGTCTTAGAACTTTAGGTACACCATTAACGACTTGAACAATTGTAGATGCAATACCTAAATTACTTTTACCATCATCAATAATGAAATCAACTTTGCCATCAAAATCTTTTGCAATCATATCTATATTTGTTCCACTTGGTTTCCCAGAAATATTAGCACTAGGAGCGGCAATAGGAACATTTGCATATTCAATTAGTTTTAAAGCAATTTCATTACTAGGCATACGAACACCAACTGTATCTTGATTTGCAGTTACAATGTCTGGTACAAGATTACTTTTTTTTAAAATAATAGTGAAAGGACCAGGAAAATATTTTTTCATCAATTCATATTCTATATCACTAATATCTTTAGCTATTTGATTTACCATATCCATGTTTGAAACTAATAAGCTAATAGGCTTATTTAAAGGCCTTTTTTTTACATCATATAGTCTTTTTACAGCATTTTCATTAAATGCATTAGTACCAATGCCATATACTGTTTCTGTTGGAAATATAACTAAACCACCATTTTTTATTATATTAGCATGTGTTTTCAAATCTAAATCCATATAATTATTTCCTTCTTTCTCATTTCTTACTGTATCATAAATTTGTAATTTATGCAAATATACATAATGTTGCAAATAAAGGAAAAATGTGTTATATTAAATAATGTAGTAAGTATTATTAAATAAAAATAGGAGGAACATTATGGGATACATATTTGGTTTCCTAATTATTATGCTACTAGTCTATTTGATATTTTTCCGGATATTGTGGGCAATTACAAAACCGCTATTTATGTATATATATGATAGCTTAGTAAATGCATTTCGTAAGTTAGGACTTAAAGAAGATGCAGCAAAAGCTATAATATCATTGATAGCACTTATTGTAATAGCAATAATCTTTTTCAGATAGGCTAAAATTCTCAATTCAAAAGCAGTCTCGCAAATAATTTAGCAGACTGCTTTTGGACTATATATTGTATTGATTTTTTTGTGAAAATATGGTAAAATAAAAGGGTAACAATATATTTTGCCTACAAAAAAACAAGGAGGACAACTATGACAGAAAAAATGCTGAAGCGGTTTATGAAAACTGCTAAAGAAAACAAAGCAAGAGGGCTTGTAATTTGGTCCAACTGGACACTTAAGGATGAATATGCTTCAACATTAAAGCCAGGAAATGAGGCTTACGAGGATGTAATGATACATCTTGCTGACGGAGAAGTTCACTCAGTCGACTTGAAGTGGAACAATCTGAAAATGCCTGGATATATGGCAATTCCAGTGGAAAAACTTTCTGAACAGGAATTTTTTGACAAAATCCTGAACGACAGTAAAAGGTTCCATGGACCCATTACCCTCATTGGAACTTGCTTCGCGTAGGCAACAAAGAGGATTCCTTTGAATCCTCTTATTTATATAATTTTAGTATTTTATTTATTACAACCACAATCATTATCTAATGGTTTCATATCATTCATATAAAATTTTTTCTGTGCTAATTTATCTTGAACGCCACGAAGTGCTTCACCAAATCTTTGGAAGTGAACAACTTCTCTTTGTCTTAAATAACGAAGAGGATCAATAACATCTGGGTTATCACGACATAAGTTAATTAGTTTTTCATAAGTTGCTCTAGCTTTTTGCTCTGCAGCTAAATCTTCTTGTAAGTTAGCAATAGGGTCACCTTTACAAGCTATATATGCTGCTGTAAAAGGAACACCACTAGCAGAAGAAGGATATACATCAACTCCATGGTCTGTATAATATGGTGCTAAACCTGCTTTTTCAATTTCTTCAACAGAAGCATCTTTAGTTAATTGGTGTACAATGGTTCCAACCATTTCTAAGTGAGCAAGTTCTTCAGTACCAATATCATTTAAAATTGCTTTAGCATTTTGGTCAGGCATACCAAATTTTTGTGATAAATATCTTAAAGAGGCTGCTAATTCACCATCTGGCCCACCATATTGAGAGATGATTACTTTAGCAAGTCTTGGATCAGTACATTTGATATTTATTGGATATTCTAGCATTTTATTATAAGTCCACATTAGAAATTCCCCCTTTCCCAAGGCCAAGGTTCTTCTAACCATCTCCACTTATTGCATGGGAATTTAATTGTTAAAGGACCAAATGCCTTTTGGTATTGTTCTTCTAATTCATCAAGCTCTTTGCAGTATTTATTGTGCAAACAAAGTGCTTTTTGGTCTTCCGGGTGAGTATCTAAATATAAACCAAGTTCAATAATGGCAAAATTCAAAGCTTGAATTTGTTGCATCATTTCACGTCTTGTTTCGCAGTCATAATCGTTATTATTCATCATTTCATTTTCATTACCACAATTACAACCACAATTTCTATTTTCTTCTAACATTATTGATTGCACCCCTTTCCAATTGTATTTGTTGCCTCTATATATTTCATTTCTTCCATGTCTTGACAAGGCATATAAGGGCTAACAAGTTCAGGGAAAATTGTTCCCATTTTTAAACCAACACAAGGCTTAAAAGTTTTATCCATATATTGAATAGGAACATAGCTTTGTGCAAGCATTGGATTTGAAGGAAATAGACTTTTTTCTTCATCAAATCCACAGCCACAACTATCAAAATCATTTTCATATGATTGTACTTGTGAACATTTTGTTTCTAGCATATCAGACATATTTTCATTTTGACAATTGTTATTCATACAGCAACATTTTTGATATCTTCTAAACATTTTTATTCCTCCTTTTATTGACATTATATGTACCAAACCAAAAAAATGCGACAAAATAACTTGTAAAAACTCAAAAATATGGTAAAATGTATATATAGGAGTATAAAGTAAAATGAAAGAAGAAATTATAAAAAAAGAACTAATGGAAATGGCAGATGTAAAGTATAAAGAATTTCATAAAAATTTATGCCCAAAAATGAAGAGAGAAATACTTGGAGTTAGAATTCCTATATTAAGAAATTATGCAAAAAAACTAGTAGTACAAAATAACCAAGAAACAATACTTAATGAAATAGGAAATGAATATTATGAAGAAATAATGTTACAAGGAATGCTAGTTGGACTAAATAAGGAAAAAGATATAAAAAAGATACAAAAACAAATAAAAAAATTTGTACCTA
>CANQOU010000046.1 GCA_947625565.1 uncultured Clostridia bacterium | reverse complement strand
ATATTTTAAACAGAGCAGGAAGAGGACATACTTTTGAAGATGTAAAAAAGGCATCAAGATTGATTAGAAGATATCGTTTTATTTTAGGACACCAAATGATGGTAGGATTACCAGAAAGCACAAGAATAGACGAAATAAATACTGCAAAGAGACTAATAAAATTAAAACCTAAAATGGTAAGAATTTATCCAGTATTAGTAATAAAAGGAACAAAATTAGAAAAAGAATTACAAGAGGGAAAATATCAGCCTTTAACAGTTGTTCAAGCAGTAGAAACTTGTAAAGAACTAGTTAGAATGTTTGCTTCAAAAAATATTGATATAATAAGAGTAGGACTTCAAAACACAGACGAAATATCAGACCCAAACTATAAAGGAAGTGAAGTTGTAGCAGGACCATTTCATCCAGCTTTCAGACAATTAGTTGAATCAGCAATGTGGTATGATGCAGTTGTAAATAAAATAAAAAGACTGAATGTAAAAGTAAAAGAAGTGCAAGTTACAGTAAATCCAATTGATGTAAATAATGTAATAGGACATAAAAAAGAAAATGTACAAAAACTAAAAGATACATATGATGTAGACTTAATTATAAAGCAAGATGAAGCAATAAAACAAGGAAAATCAAAAATCGAAGTTTTAAAAACATATAATGATTTTTTAGAAGAATAAACCAAAGACCTAAAAAAAGGTCTTTTTGTTTAAATAAAAAAAAACAGCACATACTTTTAACAGGTGATTTTATGATATCAGAAACCAAAAAAGAAGTAAAGAAATTTGTCCAAGAAGCACTAGGAACAATTTTGGGAGCAACTATAATGGCAATAGGAACGTCATTATTTTTATTACCAAATCAACTTTCAACAGGAGGATTTTCAGGTATTGCAACAATTATTTACTATTTTTTAAATATTCCAATGGGAACAACGATTTTGGCATTAAATATTCCATTATTTATAATTGCGATATATCAATTAGGTAAACGATTTTGTGCAAAATCAATATTGGGAACCATCGTATTTTCTATTGCAATTGATATTGTCGATAAACTACCATCATTAACAGATGATAGACTATTAGCATGTATTTACGGTGGCATAATTATAGGACTTGGAACAGCTATTATATTGAGAAGTAATTCTTCAACAGGAGGCTCAGACTTACTCAGTTTTATAGTCAGAACATATAAACCTAATATTAGAATGAGCAATATGATAACAATTATTGATACTGTTATTGTTACATTAAATATGATATTTTTTAAAGAAATTGAAATTGGATTATATTCTGCAATAGCAATTTATTTAATGGGAAAAATGATAGATATTATTTTTGAAGGTATATATTTTACAAAATTACTCATAATTGTATCTAATATGAATGAGGAAATTGCAAAACAAGTTGGAGAAAAAATTCAAAGAGGAACAACAGGACTTTTTGGAAAAGGAATGTATACTCAAGAAAATAAACTTATTTTAATGTGTGCAGCATCAAGAGGAGACGTAGCAAGAATAAAACTTATTGCAAGAAAAATTGACCCACATAGCTTTATAATAATAACGAATTCAAGAGAAGTTGTAGGGCAAGGATTCAAAAGAGAATAAAATACTTCCCAAACTTTAAAAAATGTAGTATAATGACAAAAGAAAGGATAAAGTAAATATGGAAGAACAAAAATATATATTAAAAAAACCAGAATGCTTTGAATTAAAAGACACTTTTACTTGTGGACAATGTTTTCGTTGGCAAGAAAATGATGATGGTAGTTATACAGGTGTTGTAAGACAAAATGTAATAAATATAAAAGAAAAAGAAGATATGTATTATATCAAATCAGTAGGCAACGAGGATATAGAAACACTAATATACCAATATTTTGACTTAAAAAGAGATTATTTAAAATTACAAAATCAATTATCCAAAATAGATAAAAACATGGAAACAAGCATTAAATATGGGAAAGGAATACGTCTATTAAATCAAGACTTATGGGAAACTCTAATATCATTTATAATTTCAGCAAATAACAATATTCCTAGAATTCAAAAAATTATTCAAAGACTATCTAAAACATATGGAAAAGAAATTAAATTTGAAGGAAAATTGTATTACACATTTCCATCACCAGAAGAACTAAAAGATGCTACTATTCAAGACTTTAGAAACTTAGGATTAGGATTTAGAGATAAAAGACTTTATGAAACAATTCAAAAAATCTTAAACAACGAAGTTAATTTAGAAGAATTAGAAAAAAATCCAAATACAGAAGAAGTAAGAAATACTTTACTAACATTATCAGGGGTAGGACCTAAAGTAGCTGATTGTATTTTACTATTTTCAACATTAAAAAGATTAGAAGTTTTTCCAATTGATGTTTGGATAAATAGAGTAATGAATGAACTATATTTAAATGAACCAGAAGAAAAAGTAAGCAAAACTAAGATACAAAAATTAGCAAAAGAAAAATTTGGAGATTTAGCAGGATTAGCACAACAATATTTGTTTTATTGGAGAAGAGACGGATAAGAAAGGAGCAAATTATGGCACTGAGACTTATTTATGGTAAATCAGGAACTGGGAAAAGCAAATATTGCTATGACCAAATAGCAGTAGATATACAAAATGGGGAAAAAGTATATTTAATTACGCCAGAACAATTTTCATATACTGCAGAAACAAAACTGATGGAAACTGTAAATACAAAAGCAATAACACAAGCAGAAGTATTGCACTTAAGTAGAATGGCCAAAAGAGCTATAGCAGACTTAGGAATTACAAACAGAAGTATAACAAAAAGTGCAAAAGCAATGCTTATTTGCCATATATTAACTCAAAATAAAAATAAATTGACATATTTATCAAAATCACAAGAAAATATTGAACTTGCAATATCTTTTGTTACAGAATTTAAAAAACATAATATTACAGTAGAAATGCTAAAAGAACAAATTGAAAAAACAAACAATCAATATTTAAAATCAAAATTGCAAGATATATATATAATATTTGAACAATATGAAGAAAAAATCAGTAAAACATATATAGACGAAGCAGACGAACTATCATTATTATCTAACAATATATATAAATTAGAATGGCTAAAAAATAGTATAATATATATAGATGAATTTGCAGGATTTACAGCACCTGAATATGAAGTTATAAAAGAACTAATCAAACATTGCAGGCAAGTAAATATAACTATTACATCAGATGAATTAAAAAATACTGAAAACCCAGATGCAGATGTATTTTATGAAAATAAAATTACAATACAAAAACTATTAAACATTGTAAAGCAAAATAATCTACAATTAGAGACACCTATTTATTTAGATAAGCCACAAAGATTTAAATCAGAAGAGCTAAAACATATAGAAACACAAATTTTTCAGGTAAGACCTATAAAATGGGAGCAAGATATTAAAAATTTACATATGTTTTTAGCAAAAAATCAATATACTGAAATAGAAAAAATAGCTAAAACAATTACTAAGCTGGTTAAAAATCAAGGACTACGATATAAAGATATAGCAATTATAACTAAAAATATTGGAAATTATAGTAGCTTAGCAAAAATGATATTTGAGAAATATGATATTCCAATATTTATTGATGAAAAACGTGAACTTAGTCAGAATATTATAATTCAATATATATTGGTTATACTAGACATTTTACAAAAAAACTATACTAAAGAAGCAGTAATGCAATATGCTAAAATGGGATTTTTAGATATTGAACAAGAAGATATATTCAAATTTGAAAACTATTGTACTAAATGGGGAATTAAACAAAATAAATTTAAGACAGATTTTATATATGAATTAGAAACAAAGAAAGAAGAAGTAACATATTTAAATGATTTAAGGAAAAAAATAATAGAGCCACTGGAAACATTAAGACAAAATATTAAAAAAGAAAAAACAGTAAAAGGAATGACAGAAACCTTATATAACTTTTTAGAGAAGCAAGAAATTGAAAATAAAATTATCAAAAAAATAGAAGAACTAAAAGAAAATGGGAAAATAGACTTAGCACAAGAATACAAAGAAAGTTATGAAATTATAATCACTCTATTAGATGAAATAGTGGACATATTTGGGAAAGACACAATAACAATACAGCAATATGAAAACCTATTAAAGCAAGGACTAAAAGCAAGTAGTCTTGGAAAGATTCCAGGAACACAAGACCAAGTAATTATGGGTGATGTCGATAGGTCAAGAAGTCATAAGATAGAAGTTGTATTTATTATAGGATTAAATGACGGAGTATATCCAAGTGTTAACAAAACCGAGGGATTTTTAGGAGACGAAGAAAGAGCAGAGCTAAAAGAAAATGGTATAGAACTTGCAAAAGGAACACTAGAAAATCTATATGACGATAATTTTAATATATATAAGGCATTTACAACAGCTGAAAATGAAATATATTTATCATATAGTGCATCAAATACAGATGGAAGTGCTTTAAGACCATCAATTTATATAAATAGAATAAAAAAAATGTTTCCGAAATTGCAAGAGCAAAGTGATGTTACTCAAATGACATATGATGTTACTAATCAAAAAGCCACCTATGAAGCACTAATATCAAAACTTGCAGAAGCAAATGAAAGTCAAAAACCATTAGAAATTGAATGGAAAGAAGTATATCAATATTTTAAAAATCAGATAGAGTGGAAAAACAAATTAGAAAGTGATATACAAGCTATTAGTTATACTAATTTGCCGAAGGATATAAAAAAAGAAACTATTCAAAAACTTTATGGAAATACTTTAAAAACAAGCATTTCACGTTTAGAAAAATATAAAAGTTGTCCATTTTCATATTTTCTACAATATGGACTAAAATTAAAAGAAAAAGAAGAACTAAAAATACAAAGCTTTGATACAGGTTCATTTATGCATGAAGTAATAGATATATTTTTTGAGCAAATTAAAGATCAAAATTATACATTGCCAAGTTTACTAGAAGAAGAGGAAAATATCTCAAAAATAGTAAAAGATATAATTGAAACAAAATTAAACTATGAAAAATATAAATTTACAATGACTGTAAAATACAAAATTTTAGTGAATAGATTAGAAAGACTAATTACAAAAGCTTTAAAATATATTATAGAAGGACTGGTATATAGTGATTTTTCTATTGAAGGGACTGAAATTGAATTCGGAAAAGGCCAAAAGTATAGCCCAATATTATTAGACCTAGAAGATGGCAAGAAAATAGAAATTACAGGAAAAATAGATAGAGTAGATGTTGCAAAGACACCAGAAGGAAATTACTTGAGAATTATAGATTATAAATCATCAATAAAAAATGTAGACTTAAATGAAGTTTATGCAGGGTTACAAATCCAACTATTAACCTATTTAGATGCTATTTGTCAAGAAGAGGACTTGCTACCAGCAGGAATTCTATATTTTGGACTATTGGAGCAAATTATACCAGCTAAAAAGAAAATGACAGAAGAAGAAATAGAAGACGAAATAAGAAAGAGCTTTAAAATGAAGGGACTTATTTTAGCTGATGTTAAAGTAATTAGAATGCAAGACAAAAACTTAGATGTAGGTACATCAAAAATTATTCCAGCAGGAATAACAAAAAGTGAAACAATTAACAAAAGGGACACAAATGGAATAGACAAAAAAGAATTTGAAATTTTACAAAAATATATAGGCAAAGTAATTAAGCAAATAGGAAAAGAAATATTACAAGGAAAAATTGACTTAAAACCATATAACCATAAAGGAAGAACACCATGCAAGTATTGTGAATATCATTCTATATGTGGATTTGATGCAAGAAATAATACAAACCAATATCAATACATTGGTAATTTATCAAAAGATGAAATAATTCAAAAAATGAAATAGGAGGCACAATGGATTTATCAAATGAAGCTGTTATACATATAAAAACAGCAGATACAGAATATTTACAATTTAGAAAATTACTAGAATATAAAGACGCAATTACACACGCTTTTTCTTTAGGAAAACAAGTAGACTTTAGAACTATAAAAAAATCTAATTATGAAAAAGCAATGGAAGATTATGAAAAACTTTGCAAAAGTCTAAAATTAAATAAAAACAATATTGTAAAGCCAAACCAAATGCATAAAGATAAAATACAAAATGTTGAAAGAAAAATAAATAAAGAAAAACCAGATATATATATAGATATATATTCCAATACAGATGGCTTAATAACTCAAGAAAAGGATTTAATTTTAGCCACTACAAGTGCAGACTGTATTTTAATGATATTTTTTGACCCAATTACAAAAACAATAGCAAATATCCATTCAGGATGGAAAGGAACATATCAACAAATTGGAGTAAAAGCAGTTCAGAAAATGATAGAAGACTATGGAGTAAATCCTCAAAACCTAATATGTTGCATGTGCCCAAGTATCAGAAAATGCCATTTTGAAGTCCAAAAAGATGTAAAAGATATGTTTGAAGAAGAATTTAAAGAAATTGTAGATTCATATGCCATTATTGAAGAAAAACAAGGTGTGCAAGGAAAATGGAATATTGATACAATATTATTAAACAGGGTATTACTACAAAGACAAGGATTGAAACTAGAAAATATTATAGATACTAAAATTTGTACAGTATGTAATTCAGATATTCTACACTCTTATAGAGTAGAAAAAGAAGGATTTGGATTAGAAACAGCTATTATAGCGAAAAAAGGAGACTAAAAATGTACCAAACATGGGAAGAATTAGAAGAATCAATTAAAGATTGTCAAAAATGTAAATTATATAAAATGAGACAAAACATAGTTTTTGGAACAGGAAATAAAAATGCAAAATTGATGTTTATTGGAGAAGGACCGGGAGCAGACGAGGATAGACAAGGAGAACCTTTTGTTGGTAGAGCAGGAAAACTTATGAATATGGCATTTGAAATGGTAGAAATAAAAAGAGAAGAAGTATATATAGCAAATATTGTAAAATGTAGACCACCAGGAAACAGAAACCCAGAAGATGACGAAGCAAATGCTTGTATGGATTATTTAAGAAATCAAGTAATGTTAGTAAAACCAAAAATTATAGTACTACTTGGAAGTGTTGCACTAAAAAATATATTAGGCAAAGAATATGGAATAACATCAGCAAGAGGAAAATGGGTAGAAAGAAAGGGTATAAAATACATGCCAACTTGGCATCCTGCAGCATTATTACGTGATGAAAGCAAAAAAATAGATTTCATTAAAGACCTAATGAGTGTCCAAGAAGAGCTAGAAAGGATTTAAAAATGGAAGAAAAAGTGAATTATTGTCTTAATTGCAAAGTAAAACCTTGTTCTAACAAAGGCTGTCCCTTAGGAAATGACATACCAAGTTTTATTCAGGCTGTAAAGTCTAATGATATAAAAGAAGCTTATAGAATTGTCTCTAAAACTAGTGTATTACCGGGGGTTTGTGGTAGAATATGCCCACATCAAAAGCAATGTCAAGGAAGTTGCATAAGAGGAATTAAAGGAGAACCTGTTAGTATCGGAGAAATAGAAACATATGTATTTGATAAAGCAATGGAAGAAGGGATAACTTTAAAAGAAGTTTTTGATCAGACAGAAGAACTGAAAGACAAAAAGGTAGCAATAATTGGTGGAGGACCAGCTGGATTAACATGTGCAGCATTCTTAGCCAAAAAAGGTGTACAAGTAACTATTTATGAGAAATATACACATTTGGGAGGAATACTAGTACATGGAATTCCAGACTTTAGATTACCAAAAAATATTGTAAAAAAAGCTATTCAAAATATCTTAGACTTAGGAATTAAAGTAGAATATGAAAAAATTCTTGGAAAGAATATACAGCTAGATGAATTAAAAGAAAAATATGATGCTGTATTTTTAACAATAGGTGCCAATAAATCTTCAAAAATGGGTGTTCAAGGAGAAGACTTAGAAGGCGTATACGGTGGAAATGAATTATTAGAAGAAAACCAACATCCAGACTATACTGGAAAAATTGTAGGAGTTGTTGGTGGCGGAAATGTAGCTATGGACTGTGCAAGAACTATTAAAAGAAAAGGTGCAAGAAAAGTTTTTGTCATATATAGGAGAGCAGAAGAACAAATGCCGGCAGAAATAAAAGAAATAGAAGATGCAAAAAAAGAAGGAATTGAATTTCTTTTTCAGAATAATATAGTTAAAATTATAGGAGATAAAAAAGTAGAAAAGGTAGAATTGATAAAGACAGAATTAGTCCAAAAAGAAGGAGAAACAAGGAAGGTACCAGTAAATATAGAAGACAGTAATTATGAAATTGATATTGATTATATTATAATGGCACTTGGGGGGACTGTTTCTGAAGAAGTTTTATATCTTCCATTAGAACATAACAAATGGGGAAATATTGTAGTTAATGAAAATTATCAAACATCAGATGAAAAAGTATATGCCGGTGGAGATTTAGCAGGAATGAAGGGTACTGTTGCTTGGGCTGCAAAGTCAGGAAGAGAAGCGGCGAAAAACATGATAGAAAATTTATCAAAAAAAGAGGGTGTCCTAAAATAGAAACCCGAAAGCAAAAATTCCAGTGAGAAATCGCTGGAATTTTTGTGTATAAAAT
>CANQOU010000045.1 GCA_947625565.1 uncultured Clostridia bacterium | reverse complement strand
GAATCGAACCGGCACGGTTTATTCAACCGCAGGATTTTAAGTCCTGTGCGTCTACCAATTCCGCCACATCTGCAAATATTTAATATATAAATGGAATTGATATGTTGTTTTACAACAATTATTATTATAATCGTTCTCGCACAGTTTGTCAATAATTTTTGCTAAATTTTAAGAATTTTTTATTTCATAGCTAAAGAAATCAATTTATCTAATAGTTCCGAATATGAAATGCCAGAATGTGCCCATAGTTTTGGATACATACTAATTTCAGTAAATCCAGGTATAGTATTTATTTCATTGATATATATTTCTTCTGTTTCTTCGTTTACAAAGAAATCAACTCTAGCAAAGCCCTTGCCATCAACTGCTTTAAAAGCTTTTACAGCAAGCTCCTTAACTTGCTTTTCTAGATTCTCTTTCATTTTAGCTGAGATAATTGTTTTAGATTCTGCATTGTTATATTTAGCATCAAAGCTATAAAATGAATCACTTGGTAAAATTTCTCCTAAGCAAGATGCTTTTACATCCTCATTTCCTAATACTGCACACTCAATTTCTCTTCCAATTATTTGCTCTTCTAGTAATATTTTTGAGTCAAATTGACCTGCATATTTTATAGCCTCTTTCATTTCTTCTCTTGTTGTAGCTTTACGAATTCCTACAGAAGATCCAGAATTTGATGGTTTAACAAAAATTGGATATTTTAAAATTTCTGCAATCTCACAAGCTTTATCTAATGTAATAAGTTCTTCTGAGAAGTCTTTATGAACTAAAGCATATTTATTTTCTAAAAGCTTTAAGTATAAATAATTTGCTTGCTTTATACCTGCCTTTTCAAAAATAATTTTTGTATATGCTTTATCCATAGAAATACTAGAAGACAATATATGGCATCCAACATATGGAATTTTTAGTAATTCTAGTAGTCCTTGAATTGACCCATCTTCTCCATATAACCCATGTAAAATAGGAAATACTACATCTAAATTTTTTAAATATGAAATGGGATTATCAATTTCAGTAATATTAGAAATTTTGTCTCCTACTTTATAAGAGATATTTGTAGCTTTATATGTATACCATTCCCCATCTTTGCTAATATATATTGGAAAAACTTCATATTTATCTTTATTCAAATTTGAAATAACAGAAGTTCCTGAAACAATAGATACATCATGTTCTGTAGACATACCACCAAAAATAATACCTAATTTAATTTTTTCCAAGATTATCTCCTCCTCTTATCCATTTTATTCAATTATATCATAAATATTATTTTAAAACCATTTTATTTTTAAATTGATTAACTTCAAAAAAATACTCTAAAATAGAGTATCTTTTTATTAATTATTCAACATCATTTCTTTTTCTTTTACCATGTCACAAACTAATTCTGCAGTTTTTTCTACACCTAGAACATCACTATTTAGGCATATATCGTAATTGTTATAATCCTTCCATTCCCTTTCTGTATAATATTTATAATGATTTGCTCTTAATTTATCTATTCTCTTAATTTCTTTTTCTGCTCTATTTTCTTGAATACCATAAATATCTACTGCTCTTTTTACCTTATTATTCATATCACTATAAATAAATACTTTTACAACATTATTTATGTCTTTTAAAATGAAGTCTGAACATCTTCCTATAATAACACATGAACCTTCATTTGCTAACTTTTTTATCAGTTCTGATTCTTTAATGAATAATTCATCAGCCGTATTCATTCCTACAGAATATCCACTATTAAGTCCTTCTAGTCTTTCCCTTTTTTGTTCTGTATTTTCTATGTATTCTTCTGATAATCCTGTTTCTAATGCTAATTTAGTAATAAATTCTTTATCATAAAATCTTATACCTAATTTATCTGCAATTAGTCTGCCTACATATCTTCCGCCAGATCCATATTCTCTTGAAATAGTAATTACAATTTGCTTATTTAGCTTATCGTCTGTACTTGTATCATCAATAAGTGCTGTACTTAACATCTTAGCTTTTCCAAAATGTTTTATCTCTAAAATTAATAATGTACTAGAAATAACAAATGCTAATCCATCTGCAAATGGTCCTGCACAAAGTACACCTACTAATCCAAAAATACTACTTAATACAATCATAGCAGGTATTAAAAATAAGATTTGTCTTGATAATGATAAAATTGCACTTTTCAAGCTTTTTCCAATAGCTTGAAAGAAAATTCCTGATGGTATTTGTATTCCATTACAAATACATAACATTAAATATATTTTAAATGACATACATGCAAATTCCATATAATTTTCATCACCACTACCAAAAATTGAAATCAATTTATCTGGTATTGTTTGGAATAATATGAATGCTATTGTACTTATTATAACACTAATTCCTAATACTCTTTTTAATGCACTTTTTACTCTGTCATATTTTTCGGCACCATAATTATATCCTATTATAGGTTGAGCTCCTACTGCAATACCAACAATAATGCTATTTAGTATTTGGTTAATTTTCATAACAATACCTAAAACTGTAATTGGTATTTCTGCTCCAAATTTAGTTTCTGCACCATATCTAGCTAGTAAATTGTTTTCTGCAGCTACTACAAATACAAAGCTCATTTGTGTAATAAAGCTGCTTATTCCTAAAGCTGATACTCTTTTAGCAGTATTAACTTGAAATTTAAAGTTGTCTTTTGATATATTTATTGATTTGAATTTTTTCAAGTATAAAATATTTAATATAAATGTTAGTATTTGACTGATAACTGTTGCAATTGCTGCACCTTCTACTCCCATTTTAAAAATAAATATAAAAATCGGGTCTAATATAATATTTAAAATTGCACCTAATACCATAGATGTCATTGCATATTTAGGTGTTCCATCTGCTCTAATGATAGAATTTAAAGTTGTACCTATCATCATAAATGGTAATCCTAAAACAATTATATATCCATATTTTAAAGCATATTCTTTTAAAGCATCTGTACATCCAAAAGCAAGTAATATATTTGGTAAAAATATAAGTGTAATGATGCATAAAATTACAGATATAAAAATAGATAATATAGTTCCATTAACTACACCTTTTGCAGCCTCTTCTTTTTTCTTTTCTCCAAGTTTCAAGCTTAAATAAGCTGATGCTCCATCTCCAAACATCAGTGCAAATGATAGTGCTACCATTGTTATTGGAAATACAACATTTGTAGCACCATTTCCTAAATATCCAACTCCCCATCCTATGAATATTTGGTCAACAATGTTATATAGTGAATTGACCAATAAAGATATTATACATGGAATTGAAAATTTACGGATTAGCTTTCCAATTTTTTCTGTTCCTAAGATATTTTCTTCTTGTTCCATTTGTTACATTCCTCTCTCAATATATTTAAGCAATTAAAAATATCAATAGCCAAAATAATGTGGTTATTTATAAAGTAGTATTTTTAACTATTGATATCTATGAATTTTTATTTAATCGTTTGTTCCTGTACCATCAAATGGTATGAATTTATTAACGATACTTTCTTTATCAATTTCGTCTGCTCTAAATGTCATAAATGATGTATTTATTTTATTTTCTACTAGTTGTTCTACTTCATCTTGTGTAGCATGTTCTGCTAATACTAATTCACTTACTAGTATTTGTTTTGCATTATTTAACATTTTCTTTTCACCTGTTGAAAGTCCTTTTTGTTTTTGTTTAAAACTTAAATTTCTAACAACATCTGCTACTTCATATATGTCTCCACTTCTCATTTTTTCCATATTATCTCTATAGCGTTTATTCCAATTTTTATCCATTTGCGTCTCATCTTGCTCTAGTATTCCAATTACTTTTTCTGCTGACTGTTTATCAATTATATTCCTAACTCCGACTTCCTCTGCTTTAGCTGTTGGAATCATTACTTTTACTTCACCTGGCATTTTAAGAATATAATAAGATTGTTTTTCCCCTAAAATATCTTTTTCTTCGATTGAATCTATTGTCCCAGCTCCATGCATTGGGTATACAATTTTGTCTCCTACATTGAACATAAAAGTCAACTCCTTTCAGATTTTGCAGCAAAAAAATATTATAAAGTTATGTCAATATGATATAACTTTATTGGATTTTTTAACCATATTTATTATACTACAAAATTTGGTAAAAGTCAAAGGCTTTTACCAAATTTTTTCCATTTTTTTATGTCAAATTTTAGTTTCCTGTTGAGCCAAATCCACCGTTTCTTACTCCTGTTGCATTATCATTATCAGTTATAAAATATTTTTGAAAAACTCCTTGTCCTATGCATTCACCTTTCTTTATTTGTATATCTTCTTCCTTAATGTTATAAAATGCAAACATTATATGTCCATCATTATCTTCATTTCCATAATAATCTTTATCAATAACACCTACACTATTAGCTAGTATTAGCCCTTTTTTCTTTGGATTAGAACTTCTGTTATATAAAAATAGTACTTCATCATCTAGCATATATGCCTTTAGTCCTGTTTTTACAAGTGTTGGTGCCATGCCTTTTTTAAAGCTTAGTATAATAGTATCTTCTGCTGCTTCAATATCATATCCAGCAGAATATTTTGTTTTACGAACTGGTAAATTTATTTCTTTATTTTCAAATCCTTTTGCTATTTCAAATCCTCTTATTTTATCCATGATTAAATTCTCCTTTTCTGTTGCTACTAATTAATCCTACTATATCAAAAATGAGCTTTTTATAGCTCATTTTATTTTATAAACCTTTATAATCTTGAACTTTTTTGTATGCATATGCTGCTGATATTCCAAATATAACAATTAAGGCTACTATTGGAAGAGAAGAATCAGCCAAACCTGAATGTGGTAAATTTGTATTTCCATATGTGTTATTATTTGTATTTGTTGTTGCAGTTGGTGTTGCATTACTTCTTAGTCCGTTCGTATCTAAAGTGTTAGTACCATTAGGAGTATTGGTTCCATTTGGTGTATTGGTTGTTGGAGTATTTCCTGTAATTTGGCTTAAATCAAAACCATATCCATCATCTGCTGCTAATACACTTGTGGCAACTGATAAAATCATAGCTCCTATTAAAATAACTAGAATTAATTTTACAAATTTTGAATTTTTCATATTTTCCTCTCCTTTGAATTGTTTTTATTAGTATTTTACAAATATTTTAAATTATACTAATTTTTAAAAATATTTACGACAAAATACAATAAATTTTTCACTTTTGTTTACTGTAACTATTTTATACTTTCCTTTTTAATCTGTCAATAGTTTTTTTATTTTTTTTAAATTTTTTATTTACTTACATTAAATTTAAATAGAACAATGTCTCCATCCTGCATAACATACTCTTTTCCTTCAGAACGCACTAGTCCTTTTTCCTTTGCTGCTACCATACTACCTTCTTTTATTAAATCATTATATGAAACAACTTCTGCTTTAATGAATCCTCTTTGAATATCTGTATGAATTTTTCCAGCAGCTTCTGGTGCTTTTGTTCCTTTCTTTATTGTCCAAGCTCTGACTTCTGGTTCTCCAGCTGTTAAAAAAGACATCAAACCTAACAAATCATAACTTTTTTTAATTACTTTATCTAAGCCTGATTCTTCTAAATTATACATTGCTAACATTTCTTTTTTATCTTCGTCTTCTAATCCTGAAAGTTCTTCTTCCATTTTTACACATAATGGAATAACTTCTGCCTTTTCTTGAAGAGCATATTGTATTACTTTTTGAACATTTGCATCATTTTCTCCTTGTTCCAATTGTTCTTCTGAAACATTTGCAACATATAAAATTGGTTTTATTGTTAATAAAAACATGTCTTTTACAAGTTCTTGTTCCTCTTCTGTAAAATGCAAAGTTCTTGCTGATTTCCCAGTTTCTAAAGCTTCTAATATTTTTTCTAACAGATCAATTTCAGCTTGATATTTTTTATCTGCTTTTAGGTTTTTCTTTGCCTTTTCCATACGTTTATTGATTGTTTCTATATCTGCAAAAATCAATTCTAAATTTATAGTTTCAATATCTCTAATTGGATCTATGCTTCCATCTACATGTACTACATTTGTATCTTCAAAACATCTTACTACTTCTACTATAGCATCTGTTTCTCTAATATGTGATAAGAATTGATTTCCTAGTCCTTCTCCTTTACTTGCTCCTTTTACTAAACCTGCGATGTCTACAAATTCAATAATTGCATGTGTAGTTTTTTGAGGATTATACATTTGGGTTAATTTATCTAATCTTTCATCTGGTACAGCTACAACTCCTACATTTGGTTCTATCGTACAAAATGGATAATTAGCACATTCTGCTCCTGCTTTTGTTATGCTATTAAATAATGTACTTTTCCCAACATTTGGTAACCCTACAATTCCTAATTTCATATTTTTTGTTCCTTTCTAATTATTTTCTTTTATTGATTTCTTCTTGAATTTTTTTAATGAATTCATCAGTTTTCTCTACGCCCTCATCTCCTAGTTCTCTTGAGCGTACTGCAACTGTATCAGTTTCTTGTTCTTTATCTCCAACTACTAACATATATGGTACTTTTTCCATCTGAGTTTTTCTAATCTTATATCCTACCTTTTCATTTGATGCATCTATTTCTACACGAATTCCTTTCGCAAAAAGTTCATTGTATATTTTTTTTGCATATTCTAAATGTTTTTCACTTATTGGTAAAATCTTAACTTGAACTGGTGCTAACCATGTTGGAAATGCTCCTGCAAAATGTTCAATTAAAATACCTATAAATCTTTCAATACTTCCAAATATAACACGATGTAGCATAACTGGTCTATGTTTTTCTCCATCTTCGCCTATATATGTTAAATCAAATCTTTCTGGCATTTGGAAATCTAATTGAACTGTTCCACATTGCCAACTTCTTCCTAAGCAATCTTTAATATGGAAGTCAATTTTAGGTCCATAAAAGGCTCCATCTCCTTCATTTAGCTCATATGGTATTTTTAAATCTTCTAAAACTTTTTTTAATGTACTTTCTGCCATATTCCATAGTTCATCACTTCCCATAGAGTCTTCTGGTCTTGTTGATAATTCTACTGAATATGGGAATCCAAATAAGCTATATACTTTATCAACTAGTTTTATTACACCTGCAATTTCTGTTTCCATTTGTTCTGGTAAACAGAAAATATGTGCATCGTCTTGAGTAAAGCATCTAACACGGAATAATCCATTTAATTCTCCAGATTTTTCATGTCTATGTACTAGTCCTAATTCTCCTGCACGAATTGGTAAGTCACGATATGAATGCATATCACGTTTATATACTATCATTCCACCTGGACAATTCATTGGTTTAATTCCAAAATCTACATCATCAATTTTTGTTGTATACATATTGTCTTTATAATGATCCCAATGTCCTGAACGATGCCATAATTCTTCATTTAATATCATTGGCGTTTTTATTTCTACATATCCATTTTCTATATGTATTTTTCTCCAAAAATCTTCTAATACATTTCTTAAAACCATGCCTTTTGGTAAGAAAAATGGGAATCCAGGTCCTTCTGGTGAAATCATAAATAAGTCTAGTTCTTTTCCTAATTTTTTATGGTCTCTTTTTTTAGCTTCTTCTAATAAATCTACATATTCTTGTAATTCACTTGCTTTTGGAAATGAAATAGCATATATCCTTTGTAGCATTTTATTTTTTTCACTACCTCTCCAATATGCTCCTGAAGAAGTTAATATCTTTACTGCTTTAACTTTGCCTGTACTCATTAAGTGTGGTCCTGCACAAAGGTCAATAAAATCACCTTGCTTATAGAAACTGATTTCTTCACCTTCTGGTAATTCTTCAATTAGTTCTTGTTTATATGGTTGGTCTTTCATCAATTCTAAAGCTTCTTTTTTTGGTAAAGTAAAGCGTTCAATTTCTATATCTTCTTTTATAATCTTTTTCATTTCTTCTTCTATTTTTGCTTTATCTTCATCAGTGAATGGTGTTTCTACATCAAAATCATAATAAAATCCGTCATCAATGCTTGGACCTATTGCAAATTTTACAGTAGGAAATATTCTTTTTACTGCTTGTGCCATAATATGTGAAGTTGTATGCCAGTATGCTTTTTTGCCTTCTAAATCTTCACTTGTAAATGTGTGTATAGTTAAATTGCAATCTTCTTTTATTTCATAACGCAAATCTTTAATCTTTCCATTTACTTCTCCACATGTTGCTGTTCTTGCTAATCCCTCACTAATTTTTTTTGCAATTTCTAAAATACTCGTTCCTTTTTCTACTTCCATTTTAGAGCCATCTTTTAATGTAATATTTACCATAATTTTCTCTCCCTTCGTTGGGTTCCATTGATAGATATCAAAAAAACCGCTATCAATGGTTCACCCCTATATGTAAGGAGTGCTCTCCATTAGAACACGGTTCCATCCTTCTTTTTACTTGATTTATAAGATTATAACGCATCTTAAACGTCTAGCTTATTCACTAGAAACTTCAAGAGTTAGTTTTCAAATATGCTTGCTTGAATTGATTTCCAGCCTAGCTCAATTCTCTCTATTAGTAGTTCATATCCTACTTTTCTCTTACTTGTTTTTTGTTATTTCTATTATTTTATTACTTTTTTTCTAAAAAGTCAATAGAATGCTTTACATTTTCTTTTTTTTCATATATAATGTTTTTTGTATTTGCCTTTATAGCTCAGTTGGTAGAGTGCAGCCTTGGTAAGGCTGAGGTCACGGG
>CANQOU010000044.1 GCA_947625565.1 uncultured Clostridia bacterium | reverse complement strand
TTTGCACTGTCTTATTTTATATTTTTCTTTAATAAATTCTATCATTTCTTTGGCAGCACCTGGATTTGCATATGGTCCAAAGTATTTTGAGCCATCATTAATAACTCGTCTTGTAAATGTAACAGTTGGGTAATCTTCTTTTAAATTTATTTTTATATATGGATATGTTTTATCATCTTTCAATAAAACATTGAATTTGGGTCTGTTTTTCTTAATTAAATTACATTCCAAAATCAATGCTTCTGCTTCGTTATCTACAACAATATATTCAAAATGGTCTATTGTACTTACCATATTTTCAATTCTTTTTGTCTTATTATTTTTTCTAAAATATTGCCTCACTCTATTTTTTAAAGATATAGCTTTACCGACATATATTACATTATCTTGTTTATCTTTCATAATATATACGCCTGGTTTATTAGGCAATTTTTTTAGTTCTGCCTCGATATCAAACATTATTTTCTCCTATTCTATATATCCTACATATGGTAAATTTCTATATTTTTGGTCATAATCTAAGCCAAATCCAACAACAAATTTGTCCTCTATTTGAAAACCAATATAGTCAACACCAATTTCCATAACACGCCTAGATGGCTTACTTAATAAAGCAGCAATCTTTAAGCTGTTTGGCTTTTTTTCTAATAAATATTCTTTTAAAAATGTTAATGTTCTTCCTGTATCCACAATATCTTCTACAATAATAACATCTTTTCCAGTTATACTTTCAGTAAGTTCTTTGTTTATCTTTATTTTTCCTGTGCTTTCTGTTCCTTCATAACTTGATACTTCAATAAATTCAAAACGTACATCATTCTTGATATTCTTTGCAAGCTCCCATAAAAATGGAAGTGAACCTTTTAGTATCCCTAAAAACACTAATTGTTTTCCTTCATATTCTTTTTCAATTTGTCTTGCTATTTCTTTAATTCTTGCTTGTATTTTTACTTCGTTAATAAGTACATCCATTTTTCTAAATTCCTTTCTTTTTCTTTTTTTTCATTATACTATTCTTTTATAAAAAAAGCAATTTATTTTTCAAAACTCTTGCCACATTTTTAGTATTATGGTAATATAATATATAGATTAGAAAGATGCAGTACATTTTAGAAAGGAGTTTTTATTTATATAGCGCCTGGACCATTTTGGTTGACGAGGTCTAGAGTTATCGAATTTTTCGGCGGATGCTCTAGTGGTTTGCTTAAGACCAGAGGAAAAATTAAAAAAGTAGCAGTAATGCTATAACAAAAGTTTTTCTATTAAGCTAACTGCAACTTTCAATTCCCATTATATTTTTAGGAGGTATTCACAAATGTGTGGAATTGTAGGTTATATAGGAACAAAAAAAGCCTGCCCAATTTTATTGGTAGGTTTATCTAGGTTGGAATATAGAGGCTATGACTCAGCTGGTATTTCAACAATTGAAAAAAATGGTCTTTCTCTTGTTAAAGATAAAGGAAGAGTTAAAGTTTTAGAGTCAAATCCCGAAATTGAAAAATTAAATGGTACAATTGGTATTGCTCATACCAGATGGGCAACTCATGGAAAACCATCTAAAGAAAATTCTCATCCTCATCAAGATAATAGCAAAACATTTAGTGTTGTTCATAATGGAATTATTGAAAATTTTCATGAACTTCGTAACATGCTAGAGGAAAATGGATATAATTTCTTATCACAAACAGATACTGAAGTTATTCCAAATTTAATTCATTATCATTACTCAAAATTACAAGATAATAGTGTTCACGGATTTTTACAAGCTGTTAGAAATTGTTGTTTAGACTTAAAGGGAAGCTTTGCAATTGAAGTAATTTCAAGTTTATTCCCTGAAAATATGATAGTTGTAAGAAAAGATAGTCCTTTGGTTATTGGAACATGTGAAGATGAAAAATATATTTCTTCTGATATTCCTGCTATTTTATCTTATACTCGTGATTTCTATTTCTTAAATGATTTAGAATTTGCACTTTTACAAAATAATAAAGCTACATTTTTTGATACTAATCTTCATGAAATAAATAAACAAACAAGTAATATTGAATGGACTGCTACTGCTAGTGAAAAAAATGGATATGAAGATTTTATGTTAAAAGAAATTTATGAACAACCAACTGCAATAAGAGAAACTATTGGTTCTAAAATTTCTATTGATAGCAAATGTAATTTTGAAGAATTAAATTTTACAAAAGATTATCTATTAGCAATTGATAAGATATATATTATTGCTTGTGGTACTGCAATGCATGCAGGATTAGCTGGAAAAAATGTAATTGAAAAATTATGTCGTATTCCAGTTGAAGTAGATATAGCATCAGAATTTCGTTATAGAAGCCCTATTGTAAATGAAAAAACTCTTTCTATTTTCATTTCACAATCTGGTGAAACTGCAGATACAATAGCTGCTTTAAAATTAGCAAAACATTGTGGAGGTAAAACAATTGCCATATCTAATGTTATTGGTAGTTCAATTACAAGAGAAGCTGACTATTCTATTTATACACATGCTGGTCCGGAAATTGCTGTTGCTTCTACAAAAGCATATACATCTCAGGTTGTACTTCTAAATATGTTAGCAGTTTATTTTTCTGAAATTTTAGAAACATCTGATAAAAATACAATTCTTAGTATAAAAAAAGAAATGCTTGATTTACCAAAGAAAATTGAAGAAACCTTTAATTGTAAAGATTCAATAAAAGATTTTGCAAAAAGAATATACCAAGAAAAAGATGTATTTTTCTTAGGCAGAGGCATTGATGAAACCATTGCAAAAGAAGCTTCTTTGAAGTTAAAAGAAATTTCTTATATACATTCTGAAAGTTATGCTGCTGGTGAGTTAAAACATGGCTCAATTGCTTTAATTGAAAATGGTGTCACTGTGGTTACAGTTTTGATGGATAAATCACTTATGGAAAAAACTATTAGTAATGTTCAAGAAGTTATCTCAAGAGGTGCTAAAACACTAGTTGTAACATGTCATCCTTGTGATTCTAATATGCTTGATGAAATTATTACTGTACCTTACACTATTCCATATCTATCACCAATTTTAGCTATTATTCCTTTGCAATTATTAGCTTATTATATTTCAAAGGAAAAAGGTCTAGATGTTGATAAGCCTAGAAATTTAGCAAAATCTGTAACAGTTGAATAAATGATAATTTTTATTATATTTCAGAGGATTTCTATTATATGAAATCCTCTTTTTTATTTTCAAATATTTATCCTATCAATAATTTAACAATTATCAATATTACAGCTCCAGGTAGTCCTAACAGCCCTACTAAAATACTTGTGAAGACATTTAATCCTACATGAAAGCCAAAGCTTGCACCTACGAAATTGATAATAAAAATTACTAGTCCTCCTAATACAGAATTTAACACTAATTTTAAAATCTTCTTTAATGGGACAATAAAAATTCTACCAAATAAAAATAAAAAACAAATACATGCTAAATATGTAATAATGCTAGCATTCATAAAAAACCCCTCTTTGCAATATATCTATTACTATTACTATGCAAAAGAGGGACAAATATGTCTTAAATTACTTCTTGGTCTTTCTCTAAAAATTCATATTCCATATCTTTTATGAAATTAACATTTAAGCCTTTTACCTTAGCCATTTTAATTAAATAATCCAATTTTGCTTGATTAGCTTTTATCTGATATATATAATAATCAATTAAATCAGAATCAGCAAATTCATAATTTTTATTTGCAAATTCCAAGTCTTTTCTTGTTCTTATAATATGACATATAAGTTCTGCATCATTATCTAGTTCTGTCCTTTCCACCATTAGCTCATCTTTTCTATAAATTTCCTGCATAAAACCACCTCAAATTGATTTATCACTATTATATGTGCAAACTATAAAAATTATTCCTAAAAGACTTGATTTTTTAGGAATTTTGTAGGATAATATATATGAATGTTTTAAATTATAGAAAGGACTAATGGAATGAAATTTATTGATAAATTTTTAAAGAAATTAAATACTACCCGTAATAACTTTGCTACATATATTCTAACTTTGATTACAATTTATCTAGCAGTTGATAGATTTGTAGAAATTTTATTGATTATTTTTACTGGTGTATCATATTCTTATTGGGGTCCTGTACAATATTGCTTTGCACTTGCTTGTCCTTGCTTAGCTTATGCGTTTTCTGTCCCTTCAGAATTCTCTACATCAAAAAACCAGAAAATTAAAATATTTTATATTTATATAATTCTTCTAGGTATTATAGCTGCCTCTATGTTTGTGCAATGGCTAAATATGGGAATTTGGCTTTTCTTAGTTTCAGTACCTGGATATGAAGATTTAGTTACAAACTTTTCAGAACTATTTAGACCAGCACTTACTTCAATCGCTATATTTATACCTATTGCAATTGCATATAGAATATTTAACTTTTTGTATTTTACAGTTAATGATAGCCTTGACCATAGAAAATCAATTTGGGATTATCCTGGAATAAATTTATCAGACACTAAAGTTGGACATGGGCCATTTACTTGTGAATTATTTATGTTCAAAGATTCTGAAACTGGTAAAACTGCAGTCATGCCAGAATTATCTAGATTTCAAGCAACACTTGTATGTGGTGGTTCTGGTAGTGGTAAAACGGCTTTAGTATTTGAACCTTTTATTGCAAGAGACCTAGAAAGAAAATTCTTCTTTCATGAAGTTTCAAAAGAGATGGGTTATACTGCATTAAAAACACGTATTGCAGTATTAAATAAACCATATAATAATGACTATTTAAATGATAATTTTAATTTAAATATGTTAACACCAGCATATGGAAAAGAAACAGTTTTTAAAACATATATGAAAAAAATGATTTTATCAGATACACCTGAGCTAGTCTACAAAGATTGTGGAGTTACTGTTATGTCTCCCGATAAAGATCTTTGTATACATATGGCAGAAGTTGCAAAAAACTTCGGTTTTAAATGTAATATTATAGACCCTTCTGATATGAATTCAATTGGAATAAACCCTTTTGTATATGATGATCCATATAAAATTGCAACTACAATTTCTTCTTCACTAAAAGCAATGTATAATGATGTTCATTATCAATCACAAGAAACATATCGTGAAGATACAGCAATTCAAGCTATTGAAAATGTTTCAATTTTGCTTAAAGAAATGTATCCTCGTATGAATGAAGGAAACTTGCCAAACTTGGAAGATATGCTAATGATGTTTACTAACTTTGAATTAGTAGAAAAAATGTGTGAGATATTAGCACATGATGAAAATTTAAAAGAAAAATACTCTGTGCAGCTTGCATATTTCAAAAAGAATTTCTATAAAACAGGTTCTGGAAAAGATTTTACAGAAAAATCTATCTTTGCAGCAGTTTCTCAACTAGACAATTTGTTAAGATTAGATGGTGTTAAATCTATCCTTTGTAACAGACATAACAATATAAATTTTGACAATATATTAGCTAATGGTGAAATAACTTTTGTTTGTACAAGAAGAGGAGATCTAGGTGTTAATAGTCATAAAGCTTTTGGATTATTTTTCTTAAACTCTTTAGAAAATGCAGTTTTAAGAAGACCTGGAACAGAAAATTCTCGTGTGCCACACTTCTTGTATATTGATGAATTTCCAGAGTTTATTGGAAAATCAACTGAGCCAATATTTACAATGTTTAGAAAATATAGAGTAGGTAGCATAATAACTGCACAGAATTTATCACAATTAAATCCTGCTACAGCACAAGAAAATTACCGTGAAACTATTTTAGCTAACTGTCCTAATAAAATCTTTACAGGTGGTGCATCTGAGGATGATTTAAGATGGTGGGAATTTGAATTTGGAGAGCATAGAGAGTGGAGATTTAAAAGTACAATTGACTTTAAGACAAATGAATATGATTCAAAACATGGTGATGTTGATTGGAAATGGATTAAAAATTTCTTAGCTGGAAAATTACAATACTTTGGTCAAACAGACTGCGCATATAAAATACGTAATGATAATGGTAAACCTTTTGTAGGTATGGGTAAGATGACATACCTAGATAGTAAATATAAGGAACCACAAAAAATTAAAAAATTTGATTTTGGTAAATTTTCAGATGGTGTTACAACTACAACAGAAGATTATGAAAATGGTAAACCAAAAACAAAATTCAATCCTAATAAATTAGACTTCTTAGATAGTCGTAACGAATTTGATCCAGTTCAAACAGATAATACAGATTCAAAATATTTATTTGATAATGAAGATGCTATTGTTGTGAACTTAAAGAAAAAGAATTCAGAAAACTAAGAATAAAAAGAAACTACTTCAAAATGTAGTTTCTTTTATATTTGTATCCCAATAAATTGTAATAAAATTCCAGATATTACTCCTATTGCATATAACAAGCCAATTATTAGTAGATTTTGTTTCAAATTCTTATTTGTTTTTAATAATACTGCTATTCCAACTCCTGCACCTGTTAATAAACCTGCAATTAAGCTTGCAACAGATATAACATTTTCTATATACATATTTGTAATAATAACAGATGCTGCACAATTTGGAATTAAACCTATTAAAGCTGATATCATTGGTCCTAATATTGGTTTATTTAATAAGAATTTCTCTATTGTTTCTTCTCCTATAAAATGTACAAATATATTTATAATAAATGTTACTATTAAAATAAATGCAAAAATATGGATTGTATGATTTAATGCTGATTTTAATATTCCTTCTTTATCACAATGACAATGTTCTTCTTCACAAAGATGCCCAATTTCATTTTTTTCTGATTTATTCGGTCTTAAATTATATATAAAATCTATAAGTAAACCAGCTATCATTCCAATTATAAGTTTTATTGCTAGTATTTTTATAATAATGATTGGTTCTACTGCTTCTGATATTAAAATGGGTAACATTTCATCTGATGTTGATAGATATACACTAATCAAAGTGCCTAATGTAATAACACGTCCTGCATATAAATTTGTAGCAGACACTGAAAATCCACATTGTGGAAAAATTCCCAATATTCCACCTATTACTGGCCCTAATTTACCAGATTTTTGGATTGCTTTTTTAGATTTTTCTGCCATTTTGTGTTCTATATATTCCATCAACAAATATGTAATAAACAAAAATGGCAGTAATCTTATACCATCTATTAACGTATCTCGTATTATTTCTAACATAACTCTTCTCCTTTATGTATGCGTATATCATATCACAAAGGAAAAAATTTTTCAATAATTTATCTATATGTTCCGTAAAATCTGCCTGCTCTACCATTAGAATTATTTGTTGGTTGAATATTAGCAGATACTGTAATAGTATTATTATCATTTTGATTGCAAGAACATGTGCTTCCATTAGAATTATTATTATTGATTACAGTAACATCATTTTGAGTATCTCTATTCCAGTTTATTCTGCAAAGTAACATCACAATGTATGCTGTAAGCAGTGATAACAACGTATATGCAATTGCTGCAATTACAGCTTCAAAAGTTCCAATTACAACTGCAACAATTAAGAATATGGCAAATATAATACTTGCTACTATGAAAGGACATTTAAAAAGTTTTTGTAAAATAATAGAAAAAATAATTACTGCTATTGGAAGAGCAAAAAATATTAACAATGTATTCATAATTTTTCTCCTTTACTATTTTTATATATATTATGTCTTATAATATTTAAATGTGAAAAAAGACTTGCAGTTATTTTTGCAAATCTTTTTTATCATATTCTACTTTTACTAAATAAAGTCCCTGTGGAGGTAAAGTTTTTCCAGCTTTTGTACGGTCTTTTGATTGTATAATACTTGGAATTTCCTCTGGTCTTATCTTACATTTCCCCACTTCTACTAATGTTCCAGCAATAATACGAACCATATTATATAAAAATCCATTTCCTGTTAATTCAATATAAATTCTATCGTCTTTTTTATATACTGTTGCCTCATAAATTGTTCTTACACTACTTTTACTGCTTGTTCCACTTGCCTTAAAAGCTTTGAAATCATGTTCACCAATAAAGTATTTAATTGCTTCTTTCATCTTTGAAACATCTAATTTCTCAGAAATATTTGTTTCTAAGTTACGATAAATTGCTGTACCATTTGGTGAATTATTGATTACATATCTATATGTTTTTCTTTTACATGAAAGTCTACTATGGAAGCTTCCTTTAACTTCTTCTGCTTGTAGTATACGTATACTTTTTTTTAAATTTGTATTTAAAGCAATTGGAATTTTTTCAATAGGAATTTGAGAATTAGTTTTAAAATTAGCTACTTGCCCAAAAGCATGTACTCCAGCATCTGTTCGTCCTGATGCAAGTAATTCTACTTCCTCCCCTGTTATTTTATAAATTGCTTTTTCAATATTTCCTTGTATATTTAATTTATTAGGTTGTTTCTGCCAACCGATTGAATTCTTTTCCATCATATTCAATAACTAATTTTATATTTCGCATATAACCTCTATTTTTCTGTAGATTCCCTCTTTATTTCATTTTCAATTTTTTCATTATCTTTCTTCTCTTTTTTCAAATTGTTTTTTAATTTTGCAAATTTATCTTTTGCAGGAATATGATTTATTGCAAATCTTTTAGTAACAATATTACTAATTAAGATTTTCTTTAAGACATCTTCTCTAACATCCATAATCAGTGTGCCATCTTTTGCAACAGATATTTTTCCTGTTTCTTCTGATATTACAACTGTTATTGCGTCTGATTCTTTTGAAATCCCTATAGCTGCCCTATGCCTTGTTCCCAGTCCTTTTGCAATATCTACATCATCTGCTAAAGGCAATACACATGCTGCCGCTGCTATTTTGTTATTACTAATAATTACTGCTCCATCATGTAATGGCGTTTTGGGTTCAAAAATATTT
>CANQOU010000043.1 GCA_947625565.1 uncultured Clostridia bacterium | reverse complement strand
AGTGTGCTGCATTCCTAAACATTCTTGATTTAGCAGCTCCAATTTCGCTACCTTTCCACCACCAAGATGTTGCGTTGCTTCTAAATAATCCGATATTTTACTTGTCCTTCTTCTACATTGTAATAGATTGCAAATGTTCGTCCTCCATAAGCTGCCTCATCTGAACCTAAATAAGCATCAAATTTAGCTCCCCAATAATATCCTCCTGAAGCTTGCATTGCAACTTCTTGTTTCCATTTTCCATCACTTTCTCTATGTAATATATATACCCATTGATTTTTACTTGTAAATAATAATATCCAATCTGTTGGTGATATATCTCCCTCTTTTTTTGCTGCTGAATAGTAATTATATGGCTTACCAAACCAGTAATATGTAGCTGCTTTGGATTCATAATATTTAGAAGCTCTTGTCTTTCCATAATTTTTTAATATCCATTCACCATTATTTATATATGATTCTACTTCCTCTTTTGACCAACTACCTGATTTATCTGGATCTATTCTTCCTTTACTTGGATTATAATTTCTAATGTATAAAGTTGAGTTAGGAGTATGTTTTGTTTCACGAAATGCTCCACTGTCTTTTGTTTTTTCTGTTGCTGTTGCAATAACTCTCACTTCACATTTTGCTGATTTAGAAGTTCCATTTATTGTTGCTGTTGCTGTAATAGTTGTTGTTCCATATGATTTTGCAACAATTTTTCCTTTTTGGTTAACTGTTGCAACATTTTCATTAGATGATGTATATTTTACTTTTGCATTTTTTGGTTCTACTTTTGTATCTAATACTGTAAAATTGTAATGTTTCTTATCTAACATTAAAACTGATTTGTCATAATTTGGGGGAGTTATTTCTATACTTTTCATAACAATCTTTATAACTTGTATATTACAAGTTTTAGTTATTGTAGGATTAGATTCTAATGTTGCTGTTATTTTTACATTTCCTTCTTCTTTAAATGTTATTAGTCCTTTTGAGTCTACAGTTGCTATATTTTCATCACTTGATGACCATAAAATTTTTTCTGCTGCTAGTTCTAGCTTTTTTGCAACTGCTACTGCATCAAGTTTTAAAAATTTTACACGATTCATATTTATTTTTAAACTTGTATAATTTAGTCGTATGAAGTTTGCAAGCAAATTTTCTTCTTCTTTGCCATCGTCCTTTGATTCTAGTCCGCTTTCTCCTGATGTTCCGTCATCTTGGCTTTGCCCATCATTTTGTTCGTTGTCTTCAATTTCAACTACTTCTGATGTTGTACTTGCATCTCCAAGCACATTAACAACTAATTTCCAAATTCCAAATCCCCCAAATATGATAATACAAGCAATCACATATACAAAAAACATTTTTTTAACTTCTGCTTTTTCATCTATACCAGCAGACATAAATTTAATTGCTAACACTATTGCTATAATTACAGAAATTCCTATTCCTATTTCTAAAAAGATATTATATATATATGAAAATGTATTTTGTAATTCTTCTTCATTTATTTGATTGTTATTGCCATCATCAATAAAATTATCTGCGCCTTTCACAGCTTCGTCTATTGCATCTGAGCTTGTATCTATTTCTCGATTTAATTCTTCTTCTTCATCTCTATCTGGATTTTTATAAATCTTTGTATCACTATCACCTGTTGTTCCATTTTGTTCAGCATATATTTTATTTACTTTTTCCTGCGTTTCGTTTATTGTCTTTTGTAATTCTGTTGCTGCATCATCATCTTCTTGGGTTAATGTTGATTGTCTTATTGTTTTTAATCTTGATGTAATTGCAGCTAACCATGTTTCGTTTTCAGGAGATGATAATATGCTATTTTGTGCTAAATTATTTAAAAGTTTAATATATTGTAATCTAGTTCCAGCTGGTATATCTTTCCATTCTGTTGCATAAATCATTGTTTCTACAATTGTTTTAACTAAATTTGCATCTCCTGTTTTTGCTTTGTCCTGATATTGTTCTAATGGTGCTTTGAATACTGCCATAGGGTCTTCTTCAGCTATAACAATATTATTGCTGAAACCTATAGTTAATGTAAATATTAGCATAACTATTACTATTTTTGATAGTTTTTTCACTAGCATCACCTTCTTTTAACTCTACATTTATTATATCTTATTTTTCTACATTTTTCAACTTTATTTTTTCTTATTTTACAACAACTTTTTCATCTTCTATGGTAATACTAGCCTTTTTATTTTTCTTTAAATTGCCATCTAAAATTTCATTAGCTAAACTATCCTCCACTAAATTTTGAATAGTTCTACGTAGTGGTCTTGCTCCAAAATTTTTATCAATTCCTTTTTTAGAAATGAATTCTTTTACTTTTTCATCAATAGAAATATTGTAGTTTTGTTCTTTTAAGCGCATTACAACTTCTTGTAACATCAAATCAATAATTTGTGAAATTTCATCATCATTTAGCTTATGGAATACTATAATTTCATCTATACGATTTATAAACTCTGGTCTTAATTCTCTTTTTACAACCTCCATAACTTCTTTTTTAGTTTCTTCATATTGTTTGTTTGTATCATTTTGTGCTTCCTTTGTTGTAAATCCTAAAGATTTTTTATCTGTAATCACTCTAGCTCCTAAATTTGAAGTCATAATAATAACAGTATCTTTAAAATTCACAGTCCTTCCTTGGCTATCTGTTAAACGTCCATCTTCTAGAATTTGTAATAACATATTCATAACATCTGGATGAGCTTTTTCTATTTCATCAAACAAAATTACTGCATATGGTTTTCTTCTTATCTTTTCAGTTAATTGTCCACCATCATCAAAACCAACATATCCTGGAGGTGAACCAATTAGCTTTGATACAGAATGTGGTTCCATATATTCAGACATATCAATTCTAATCATAGCATTTTCGTCCCCAAATAGACTTTGAGCTAGCGCTTTTGATAATTCTGTTTTTCCAACTCCTGTTGGTCCTAAGAATAGAAATGAACCTATTGGTCTTTTAGGGTCTTTTAATCCAACTCTTCCTCTTCTTATAGCTTTGCTAACTGCCTCTACAGCCTCATTTTGTCCAATTACTCTTTTATGCAATTCTTCTTCTAAATGTTTTAACTTTTCATTTTCATCTTGTGTAATTTTTTGCACAGGAATTCCTGTTGAATGACTAATTACTTCTGCAACATTTTCTTCAGTTAAAGTAACAACTGATTTTGTATTCTTGTTTTTCCACTTTTCAGATTCTTTTTCATATTTTGCTTTTAAATCTTTTTCCTTATCTCTTAACTTGGCTGCTTCTTCAAATTTTTGATTTAAAACTGCCTCTTCTTTATCTTTTTTAATTTCTTCAATTTCTTCTTGCATTTTCTTTAAGTTTTCTGGTTCTGTGTATGTTTTCAATCTTGCTTTTGAAGCTGCCTCATCAATTAAATCAATTGCTTTATCTGGTAAAAATCGGTCATTCATATATCTTACAGATAATTTAACAGCTGTATCAATTGCTTGGTCAGTAATTTTGACATTATGATGAGCCTCATATTTATCTCTAATACCTTTTAAAATTTTAATTGTATCTGCCTCAGAAGGCTCACTAACTGTAACTGGGCTAAATCTTCTTTCTAAAGCTGAATCTTTTTCTATATATTTTCTATATTCATTTAAAGTTGTTGCACCAACTAATTGAATTTCTCCTCTTGCTAATAATGGCTTTAATATATTTGCAGCATCTATTGCTCCTTCTGCTGCTCCAGCTCCAACTATTGTATGGATTTCATCTATGAATAAAATAATATCTCCTGCTTTTTTCACTTCATTTAATGCTTTTTTTATTCTTTCTTCAAAATCTCCTCTATATTTTGCTCCAGCAACCATTCCAGAAATATCTAAAGTAACCACTCTTTTATCTTTTAAAATTTCTGGAACATCTGAAGAAGCAATTTTTTGTGCTAGTCCTTCTACTACTGCTGTTTTTCCAACTCCTGGTTCTCCAATCAAGCAAGGATTATTTTTTGTTCTCCTTGATAAAATTTGAATTACTCTTTCAATTTCTTCTTTACGGCCTATTATAGGGTCGAGCTTTCCCTCTTCTGCTTTTACTGTTAAATCTTCTCCAAATTGATTTAATGTTGGTGTTTTATTAAAGCTTTTACTCTTTTTAGTATCTACCTTCTTTTCTCCACCATTATATGTTTCACCTTCATTGATTACCTTGATAATTTCATTATATAGTTTTGGTATATTAACATTCAAATCTAATAATATTCTTGTCGCAATAGAATCTCCTTCTTTTAGAATAGCAATTAAAATATGTTCAGTTCCTATAAAATTATATCCTAATTTTCGAGCTTCTACATATGCTGTTTCTATTACTCTTTTACTTCTTGGAGTAAAATCTATAATTTGAGCAGTTTCTTCTTCACGCCCTATTAAAAATTCTATTCTCTGATAGATTTCTTCTTCTGTGACTTCTTGATTTTGCAAAACTTTACTTGCAACACCATTTTCTTCTTTTGCTAAGCCATATAGCAAATGTTCTGTCCCTATATAGCTATGTCCTAGTTCGACTGCTATATCACTTGCTAATTCAATAGCCTTATTACAGCTATTTGTAAATTTATATGTCATATTTCTCACACTCCTCACTATTTTTCTTGTATGATTTGTTTCATAACTTCAGCACGCTTTATATCTAATTCTAATGTGTCATATTGACTACCTAAATATTTTTGCAAATTAGCAGGTTTAGTATATAAACACATTTTCTGAATTTTACTATCTGTTAATTCTTTTAAAATTCCTAAATCTGTTCCTAATTTTAAATTTCCTATAAATTCTTTAGACTCATCTAGTCCTAATCTTTTACAATTTAGTAAAATTCCATAGCTTCTATAAATTTTATCTTCTAAATGAACGCCATCTTTTGCAAGAAATTTTCTAACTTGTCTTTCTTGCTCCATTATTTTTTGTGTAATAATTTGAATTCCTTGAATTATTTCATTTTCTGTAATTCCTAATGTTTTAGAATTTGAAATTTCATATATATCTTTATTATTTTCTACAGCTTTAATATTCACTTCAAAACTGCTTAATGCATCAAAAATAGCTTTTATATTTCTAGTCTGTGCTATACCTGAAAGATTCAATCTAACAGATGCCTTTAAGCCTGTCCCGCAATTATTTGGATATGAAGTCAAATATCCATATTTTTCATTTTTACTATATCCATATACCTCGTCTAGTTTTTGGTCTAATTCAATAGCATATTTTAATGTATTTTCTAACTCCAATCCACTAGCAAAAACTTGTATTTTTAAATGGTCCTCCTCATTTAATAATATAGATATATTCTCTTCGTCATTTAGCAATATACAATTTGTTCCTGTTCTGTTTTTAGCAAATTGTGATGTTAATAGTCCTTTTTCGACTAAGCTATCAATAGTTAGTTCATCCATATCTGATAATTTAAAAAATTGCAAACCAAATCCAACAGCATAAAGTTGTTCCTGAATTTTATTATGAAATTGCTTGATTTCTTCTTTAGTTCTTAAATCAAATGGCAAACCTGATATATTTCTAGAAAATCTAATTCTTGTACTAAGTACAACATCTGAATCTTTTCCACTTTGCAAATACCAATTCATATACAATTCCTCCTATTACTTTGATAATTTTTTTATCTCATCTCTTATTTTTGCTGCTTCTTCATATTTTTCTTCTTTTATAGCATCTTTTAAGTCTTTTTCTAATTTTTCTATTTTACTTTCCTTAGTTGTTTCGGTTTCTTTTTTCTTTTCAGTCTTTTTTATATCTATTTTCTTTTCTGGAATTTCTCCTAGTCTACCATTATGTCTATTAGATCCTTGTAATCTTTTTAAAATTGGGTCTAAACGACTTTCAAAAGTTTCATAACAATCTGGACATCCTAATCTTCCAGTGCTTACAATATCATCAAAGCTTAATCCACAAGTTTTACAAGTTACATCTTTAACTTCATTTAATAACATTGGGAAATCTTCAAAAATTCCTCCAAATATACTTGGGAAATCTAATCCCATATTGAAATTCATTTGCTCTGAAATTCCTAATTCTTTACTGCATTCCTCACATAAATGCATTTCTCTTTTTACTCCATTTATATTTTCTGAGTAGCATACATTTGCCTCTCTTTTTTTACAATTTTCACATAACATAATTAAACCCTCCAATCCATATTTATTAACATATTTTTAAAAAGTCTTGCTCTTACTTGATCTTTTATATTGTTTTCTAATTTGAGAACATTATCACTAGTAGCAACTCTTAGCAGACGTGATTGTTCTTCATCTAATAAATTATATGATAGTAAATTAGATATCATTATTTCTGCATCCATTTGAGATATACTATCACCTATATTTTCTGTAAAATCTAAGAATATATCATCCGCATCTAGCAATCGTTTCTTTATGATAATGCTTCCTCCTCCACCACGTCTACTTTCTACATAATAGCCTTGTGTTGGCTTAAAACGTGTTGATATTACATAGTTTATTTGTGATGGTACGCAATTAAATTTATGTGCTAATTCATTTCTTTGAAATTCTACTTCGTCATGTTCACTTTGTTCAAGCATATCTTTAATAAATTGTTCAATAATGTCTGACATTCTCATATTATCACCTCTTTTATCTTAAGATCTTTTGACTTTGACTTTCTTTGACCTTTAAAATAATTATACTATTTTTTTAATCTTTTTCAAAGTTCATTTAATGTCATTTAATACTATTTTTTCTATAAAAACTTTGTTTTTCCCTTTTAAAATCTTTATTTCTTCTTTTTTATTTATTTTTCTTGTTATTTTTCGTCATTTCATTTAATTCGTCTGCTCTCTCCTTTTGCTTTGCTGGTGGAACCCAAGCAAAATAGCTTGAAATAAATTCTCCATATTGTGTAGCATCTTCCCCTATTTCAGAGTTGAATTTTTCTTTTTTATCCATTTTATTACCTCTCATAATTTTATTTTTTATATTATTTACTAAACTTGTATAATCTATACAATAAATAGCATATAAATTTTGTAGGTGATAATATGCACATTTTTATAATTAAATTAAAACGTAATTTTTTTGCTATTTTGTTTTTAATATTTGCAATAAGTCTATTGCTATTTTCAAAAAATAATCTCTTAGCTGTAAAAAATTCTCTTATTCTTTGGGCAACATCTGTTGTACCATCTTTATTTCCTTTTTTTGTTGCAACAGAGCTTTTGCTACATACTAATATTGTCAATTTTTTTAAACGAATATGCGGTTCATTTATGAAGCCTCTTTTTAATATAAATGGTCAGGGAGCTTTTGGCTTTATTATGGGACTAATTAGTGGTTATCCAGTTGGTGCTAAAATTGCTTGTGAATTTAGAAAAAATAATATTTGTTCAAAAGCTGAATGTGAAAGATTACTTAGTTTTACAAATAATTCTGGTCCTCTTTTCATTGTTGGCTCTGTTGGAATAAGTATGTTTGGTAATACAACAATCGGACTTTTATTATTAGTTACACATATATTAGCAAGTTTAACAGTAGGATATATATTTAGATTTTGGAAGTTGGAAAAAAATCGTAATTCAAATATTGATACAAGCTTTTCTTCTAAAAATATTGTTACATTTTCTAATTTAGGTGAAGTTATCAGTGAAAGTATAACCTCTAGTATTCAAACTATTATGATGATTGGAGGTTTTGTAGTAATTTTTTCTAGTATTATTTCAATATTAAAATCAAGTGGAATAATTGATAATATCTATATACTTGGACTTTTAGAAATTACAAATGGTATTTCTTCTATTGCTAATTTGCATATTAAAAATATTTCTTTTCAAATTATTTTCACAGCCTTTTTATTAGGTTTTGGTGGAATTTCAATATTACTACAAGTATGGAGTATTATTTCTAAAAGTGATTTGTCTATAAAACCATATATCTATGGAAAATTATTACATGGTACTATTGCTGCAATTTATACATTTATTGCGATTTATTCTTTTCCATTTTTGAATTTTAATTTATAGGGTATATTATTTGTCTAATAAGCATAGTTTGTTACAAAGGAGTTGATGAAATGGATATGGATTATTCTGATATGAATGAAATGTATAAAGACCCTATGTTTAATCCTATGGCTCAATATGAACAAGGATATAGCTATTATCGATATTTATGTATGCAAATGGATTATAAAATAAAATGCAAAGAATATGAAAAAATGTGCAGTAATTCTAATGATAGAATGTCTCGCTAAAATATGCTCCCTCATTTTAGAAAAAAATTTCTAAATTTATTTACTTTTTTTGACAAATCATATACAATAAGGATATAAAATTTAGAATTGGAAACAATAAGAAGAAAAGTGAGGGAGAAACAAATGAAAAGCAAAAATGAATTGTCTTACAAAGACTTAAAAATGTCTTGCGATGAAAGTTTATTTGATTTTGATACAACTGGAGAATTAGAAGATATTCATACTGGTATTGGACAAGAACGTGGTATTAAAGCTTTAGAATTCGGCCTTCAAGTAGATGTAAAAGGTTACAATCTATACTTAGAAGGTCCTTCTGGCGTTGGTAAAACTATGTATACTAAGAATTATTTAGATAAATTGTCTAGTAAGCAAAAAGTTCCAAATGACTGGTGTTATATTTATAATTTTAGTAATCCAAATAATCCTATTTCCGTTTCTTTACCTGCTGGTCAAGGAAAAGAATTTAGAGATAATATGGATGGTTTTATTAAAGAAATAAAAAAAGATATAAAAAAGACATTTAATGCAGATGATTTTGAAAAAGAGAAAACTTTAATCAAACAAGAATTTGAAGAAAAACGTTCTGCCATTTTAGATAAATTAAATCAAGATGCATTAAAATATAATTTTCAAGTTAAGGCTTCTCAAAATGGTATCTACATGATGCCTGTTATAGATGGTAAAGCAATTGAAGAAGCAGAATTTGAAAAATTAGATGAAGCAATAAAGCAAGAATATGAAGAAAAATCTAGTATTGTTCAAGAGCAAATTATGGCTGTTATTAGTCAAATTAAAGAAATTGAACGTCAATCTGATAAAAAAATTTC
>CANQOU010000042.1 GCA_947625565.1 uncultured Clostridia bacterium | reverse complement strand
ATGATAAGAATGATGTTAAGTTATCAGTCAAAGTAGTATATGATAAAGAAGTCGTAAAAGAAAAATATCCAAATAGCACTCAAGAAGAGATTAAGCAAATTATATGGGAGGAAATAAAGAAGATAAATAAAACATTACCACCATATAAATATATGAAAAACTTAATTGTTACAGATGAAGAACTAATTAAAACAACAACTAAAAAGGTTAAGAGAAATGAAGAAATAAAACGTATAATGAGTAGTGTCTAATAAATATAAAATAGCTATTAAAAATAGCTATTTTTTAAAATATGCTTGTAAATATAATGAAAATAATATAAAATATATAAAAAAGAAAAGGAGATAAATATGAAAAAATCAACTATTATTTTAATTATTGTTATAGCAGTTATTGCTATTATTATTGTTTCACTAATTGGAGCATACAACGGAATGGTAACTAAAAGAGAGGAAATAGATACAAGTTCTGCTAACTTGGATGTTATGTTACAAAGAAGAGCTGATTTAATTCCAAATCTTATTAACACAGTAAAAGGATATATGAAGCAAGAAACAGATGTAATTGAAAAAGTTACAACAGCAAGGCAAAATTTAATAAATGCAGGTAATATTGAAGATAAAGCTCAAGCAAATGAGGAACTAACATCAGCATTAAATGGATTGATGGTTATTGTAGAAAATTATCCAGACTTAAAATCATCACAAAACTTTATTCAATTATCAGATGAATTAGCTGGAACAGAAAATAGGATTGCGACAGCAAGAAGAGATTATAATGAAGCTGTAAAATCATTTAATTCTTCAATAAAAAGATTTCCAAATAATATACTAGCTAATATATTTGGATTTGAACAAGTAAGTTATTTCGAAGCAGCAGAAGGAAGCGAGGAGGTACCAAATGTTAGCTTTGAATAAAAAAATATTAAGAGTATTTATAATAATGATTTTATTCCTATCAATAGGGATAAAATCATTTGCATTAGTAGAACCAACAAGTAAGTTCTATGTAAATGATTATGCAAATTTAATAGATACAGATTTAGAAGAATATATCATAGAAACTAATCAAAAATTAGAAAGTGCAACAGGTGCTCAAATTGTAGTAGTAACTGTTCCGAATTTAGAAAATAACAGCTTGGAAGAATATGCAACAGATTTATTTAGAAAATTTGGAATAGGAGATAGAACTAAAAATAATGGAGTTTTGCTATTATTAGCATTAGAAGAAAGACAATTTAGAATTGAAGTAGGATATGGACTAGAAGGTGTATTAACAGATGGAAAAACAGGAAGAATACAAGACGAATATATTATTCCATACTTGAAAGAAGATAACTGGAATGATGGTATAAAAAATGGGTATAGCAAGATATTAGAAGAAGTTTCTAATGAATATGGAGTAGATGTAGGAGAAATTGATGCAGTTCCACAAGACAGCATTAGTAGTGCAGAAAAAATAATGTTTTCTTTCGGTACAGGCTTACCAATCATATTTTTTATTATTCCTTTTGTAGGTAAAAAAATAAAAATAATAGGACTTATACTAGACGGAATATCAGTTATTATTGCAATAATATTAAATTCTATTATGAAATTACCAGCAGGTTTTTTAACAATGTGTATTTCAATTCAAGTTTTTGTAGGATTAGTTTTATTGATAAGTATATTCAGCAAAGGTCGGTGGTGGTTTCTATGGCGGAGGAGGCTTTTCTGGTGGAGGATTTTCAGGCCGGAGGTGGATTCTCTGGTGGCGGAGGCTCATCTGGTGGTGGAGGTTCATCACGAAGCTTTTAAATAGAAAGAAAACTCGAAGTATAAAATACTTCGAGTTTTTTAGTTAATCATTTCTTTTTCCAAAAATAGAAAGAATACGTAAAAAGATATTGATAAAATCTAGGTATAATTGCATAGCACAATAAATATGGATTTTATTAGTATCAAAATTTGCATCAGCTTGCAATAATTTCATTTTGTTAATATCATAAATAGTAACTCCAAAGAATAAAGCAAGTATAAACCAATCTAACAATAAATCTAATCCACTACTTTTTATGAAGAATAGATTAACAATACTTATAATAATACCTGCAAGCAAAAATACTGTAATATATGTTTGCCATTTACTCAAATCTTTATTTGTTTTATACCCAATAAAACCTAATACTGCAAATATTAAACTAGAAATTACAAATAAGTAGATTATAGAAGAAAGTTCAAAAGTAACAAATATTGTGCAGAAAGTAACACCATTTATCATTGAATATAAAAAGTAAAGAATAGCAACAGCAGTTGGTGGAAGTTTTCTAAATAAAAATGAAAATAATAAAACTACAACTAATTCTAATAGTAATAATATAGTAAAAAAGCCATCTTGTATAATATCAATAAATAAGCCAGAATAATAGGTATATGCAGCAACAATTGCAGTACCTAAAAGACCTAAAAACATCCAGAAAAATGTTTTACCAAAGATTTTGTTTTCAGTATTTTTATCAATAATAACTTCATTATTAAATTCCTCTTCCATACTAAACCTCCTTTAATATATATTATATCAATTATATAGATAAATATAGAATAAATCAAGTAAAAATAATGAAAAAATATAGGCTAGATATATTTCCTATTATATAAAATTTTTATTGATAAAAAATAATTCTTATTGTATAATGAGACAAAAAGGAGAGTGTAGATTATGATTGATATTGAACCATTGATACAAATAGCAAAAGAGGCAAGAAAAAATGCATATACGCCATATTCGAATTATAAAGTTGGTTGTGCATTACTCGCAAAAAGTGGAAAAATTTATTCAGGATGTAATGTAGAAAATGATGGAATTATGTCCATATGTGCTGAAAGAGTAGCTTTCACAAAAGCTATTTCAGAAGGAGAACGAGAATTTGAAGCAATTTTAGTGGTAGGTGGAAAAGAAAAATTGATTTATACTACACCATGTGGATATTGTAGACAGTTTATGTCAGAATTTTGTAAAAGAAACTTTCCTGTTTTCATGTGCTATGAAGAAGATAAAATAGAGCAAAAAACATTAGAAGAATTATTACCAAATAATTTCAATTTATAATAGGAGATAAAATATGAGCAATGTAAAATGGACCAAAGAGCAGCAAGATGCAATTTATGAAAAAGGTTCTAATATATTAGTTGCAGCAGCAGCACGGAAGCGGAAAGACAGCTGTTTTAGTTGAACGAATTATCAATAAAATCATTAACGAAAAAGTAGATATTAACAAAATCTTAGTAGTTACATTTACAAATGCAGCAGCTGCAGAAATGAGACAAAGAATATTAGATGCAATTTATGAAAAATTAGAAGAAAATCCAGAAGATGAGCATTTGCGGAAAACAAATGACTCTATTAAATATATCTAACATATGTACAATAGATTCTTTTTGCTTAGAAATAGTAAAAAATCATTTCTACGAATTAGATAATGTATCACCTAATTTTAGAATTGCTGATAGTACAGAAATAGAAATTTTAAAAGAAGAAATACTAGAAGAAATGTTTGAAGAAAAATATCAAATAGAAGAAGAAAATTTTTTAGATTTAATTCGTACATATACTGGATACAAAGATGATACACCACTAAAGGATTTAGTTAGAAAAATTCATAATTATATTTCTTCAACACCATTTCCAAAACAATGGCTAAATGATGCAGTAGAAATGTTTAATTTAGAAGAACAAGACTTAATGGATAAAGATTTTAAACAAACAATATGGGGAAAAGAGTTATTGCTAGAATTAAATGAAGAAATAGAAGATGACATAATGGTTTTAGAAGATGCTAAAAAATTATTGATAGGTAATCCTGATTTAGAACAATATTTACAAACTTTACAAAGTGATATTAGTCAAATGCAACAATTACAGAAAAGCTTACTTACTTGGGATTTAGCTTATGAAATTTCACAGAATATACATTTTATTACATGGCCTAGAAAAACGAATTTTGTATCACAAGCTAAAGATGAAGCAAAAACAATTCGAGATGTTGTGAAAGAAAAATTTAATAAAAAAATAAATAAATTATTAGTTGTAAATTCAAAACAAGCTTGTCAAGATATATATGACATGTATAAAATATTAAAAAAATTAGAAAATTTAATTTTAGAATTTGATGAAAAATTTTCTAAAGCAAAAAGAGAGCAAAACATTGTAGACTTTTCAGATATAGAACATTTTGCTTTGCAAATTTTTCAAAATAAAGAAATTTGTAAAATATATGCAGAAAAATTTGAAGAAATAGCAATAGACGAATATCAAGATAGTAATAAAGTACAAGAATGTATTTTAACAGCAATTTCTAGAGAAAATAACATGTTTATGGTAGGAGATGTAAAGCAAAGTATATATAAATTTAGACAAGCAATGCCAGAACTATTTTTAGAAAAATACAAAAAGTATGAAAAGGTTGGGCAAAAAAATTCAGTAGGTACAAAAATTCAACTTTTTAAAAATTTTAGAAGTAGAAGCAATGTTTTAGATTTCACCAATATTATTTTTGAAAATATTATGAGTGAAACCTTAGGAGATGTTGAATACACAGAAGAAGAATATCTAAATTTAGGTGCAACAGATTATGAAGAAAATAACCAAAATTTAAAAACTGAAATTGATATTATTCAAACAACAGGTGGAAAAGAAATAGTTGAAGAATTCGAAGAAACGGACGAAGATTATGAACTGCCAGAGCAAGAATATTTAGAGGACATTGATATAGAGGCAAGACATATTGCAAATAAAATTGAAGAATTGATAAAATCAAAATATCAAATATATGATAGAAAAAGAAAAAATTTTAGAGATATATCTCCAAAAGATATTGTTATTTTACTTCGTTCTACTAAAGATAAAGCACAAATTTATGAGCAAGAACTAATCAAAAAAAATTTACCTGTTTTTTCAGATAGTACACAAGATTATTTAGAAACTATAGAAATTCAAACTATAATGAACTTATTAAAAATTATTGACAATCCAGTACAAGATATTCCACTAGTAACAGTATTACGTTCTCCTATTGCTGGATTTTCAGATGATGAATTAGTAGAAATTCGATTAAGTGATAAAAATGCTAATTTTTATGAATGTATGCAAAAATCAAAAATAAATGTAAGCAATGAATTAAGAGAAAAAATTGAAGGCTTTTTAAATCAATTAGCTGAATGGAGAAAACAAATAGAATACCTTGCATTAGATGAATTTATTTGGAAAATATATGTTGATACAGGATATTATAATTATGTGGGACTTATGACAAATGGAATGCAAAGACAGGCAAATTTGGAAATTTTATTTGAGAGAGCAAAACAGTATGAATCAGCAAGTTTCAAAGGACTATATAATTTTATAAATTTTATGGAAAGATTAAAAGTGTCAAATGGAGATATGGGTGCAGCTAAAATGATAGGAGAAAATGACGATGTTATCCGTATCATGAGTATTCATAAAAGTAAAGGATTGGAATTTCCAGTTGTATTTTTAGCAAATGCAAATAAACAGTTTAATAAACAAGATATTTATAGAGATAGTGTACTATTACATCAAACATATGGCATTGGTGCAAAATATATAGATTATCAAATGCAAATTAGATATGATACATTAGCAAGACAGGCAGTAAGAAATAGGATAGAAGTTGAAAGTCTTGCAGAAGAAATGCGTATATTATATGTTGCACTAACTAGAGCAAAAGAAAAAATATATATTACATTAGCAGGAAAAGATATTATAAAGAAACTAGAAGAATTACAAAAACAAGTATCTATTTATAAACTAAATGATGGAAAAATAAATCCAATTTTATTAAAGAAATGCAAATCATATTTTGAATGGATATGGTTAGTGTATTTATATAATAAAGATAAAATGAAGGATATTATAAACTATAAAATTTTCGAAAAAAATGATTTAGAAGATATATTAGAACAAACTAATCAAGTTCAGGAAAAAATTGATTTAGAAAAAGCTTTAGGATTATCTAAATACACATCAGATAAAACAATTGCTAAAGATCTACAAGACCAAATTGAATATAAATATTCTTACATTGACACAATAAATTTACCTACAAAGATGTCAGTTAGTGAGATAAAAAAGAAAAATATAGAAGGAAGCAATTCAGAAATTACTTTGAAAAAGCCAGAATTTTTAAAGAATGATGCTGAACATGAATTGACTGGAGCACAAAAAGGAACGTTGATGCATCTTTGTATGCAAAAGCTAGATATAAGTAAATCATATAATCTAGAAAGCTTAAATGAATTTTTAAATGATTTAAAAGAAAATAATATAATTTCACAAAAGGAAAAAGAAGTAATAAATGTTCAAAAATTATATAATTTTACACAGTCAGATATTTGGAAAGAACTACAAACTGCAAAATTGGTGGAAAGAGAAAAGCCATTTTATATGAAAATTCCAGCAAAAGAGATATATCAAGAAGAAGTAGAAGGAAATATTTTAGTGCAAGGAATGATTGATTTATATTATATAAATCAAAAGAATGAACTAGTTTTATTAGACTATAAAACAGACTATGTAAAAGATATAAATGAACTTATAGAAAAATATAAAATTCAATTAGATATATATAGGAGAGCCTTAGAAGAAAGCTTACAGAGAAAAGTAGACAAAGTATATATTTATTCAATATATTTTGACAGATTATGTAAAATATGATATAATGCATATATAAATTTTGAAAAAGGAATGATATCAAGATGAATAGATTAAAAACGATTTTACTATATTCAGTTGGCTTAGTAGCATTTATTATATTTTCAAACTTTATTATAAATGTTAATTTAGAGTCAAGCTATCAAAAATTAGGTAGAAAAGATAATCTAAGACAGATTACTATTTACCAAGCAGAAGCTACTATTGTCAATGGTAGAATAAAGGGAACAATAGAAAACCCAGAAGAAAAGCCACTAGATGCAAAATATTTAAGATTTGATTTTTATTCACCAAGAGATGTACTAATGGGTACAAAATATATTGATATTTCTAATTTAGAAGTTAATCAAAAGAAACAATTAGAAATGTATTTTAAATTAGAAAATGTAGATTATTTTAATATTAGTTTAGTAAATGAAAAAGAAGAAAGTGAAATTGAATTATTACCAAAAGATTTGACACAACAGGAAATCTTAGTAGCAACAATATTTACTTTATTGATATTCTGGTAATGAAAAAAACGGACCATATGGTCCGTTTTAGTTTAGATATAAATTGTTTTATAATTTGTATAGATTACCATACCAGGTTTACTACCAGAAGGCTTTTTAACATATCGAACTTGACAATAATCAACAGGTACATTAGAAGAATTTTTTGCTTTACTATGCATAACAGTAAGTTTAGCAACTTTAGAAATCAATGTATCAGAAATATTGTTTAAGTCATTGATATTTTTTAATTGTAATATAGTATGACTACCATGAAAATCTTTAGTATGAAACCAAATATCGAATTTATGTGCATATTTTAATGTCAAATAATCATTTTCTTTATTATTTCTACCAACTAAAACAGTATATCCATCAATAATGTATTTTATAGGATTAAATGATACATTTTTATTTTTTGTCAATTTTGATTTTTTTAAATTTTTAATAGAAACTTTATTTTTATTGCCTAAGTCTTGAAAAATTGAACTTTCAGAAATTTCATCAAAAATTTCATAAATTTCTTCAATAGAAGATGTATTTTCAAGTTCATATACAACACTTTGAAGATAATCTAATTCTTTTTCTGTATCTTCTTTTTGTTTTCCAACAATTTCTAATGCATTTTTTAATTTATTATATTTTTTAAAATAATGTTTTGCATTAGTATTTAAGTTATATCTACTATCTAAAGGAATTGTTATATTTTCATTATTATAATAATTAAAAACAGTTATTTCTTTTTGCTTTTCCATATTATCAAATTGGTATAAATTAGCTGTAATCAATTCACCATATATGCGATATAATTCCATATTTTCACATTCTTTTAATTTTTCTTCAATGTTACTTAATCTTTTACTATATTTTTTTAAAACATTTAAAATATACTTTAATAGGGTGTTTCTCTCATTTTTAAAAGCAGATGTTTTTTCTTTTTCATAATAGAAATCGTCAATAAAAAAGTTAAGGGAATACGGTTTATTCTGTGAAGGAGATGTATTTATCAAATAATAATCTTGTTTATTAGAATTTTCTTTGTCTATTACTTTAAATGATAGATAAGATGTATCTAATGAAGCAATTATATTACATATATATTCATATATTTTTTTCAAAATTTCTTGCCTATTTAAATTTGATATTTCTTCTATATTTTCAATTATATCTTCTATAAAGCTTTTGCTAATACCATTGAAGGTTGAAGAAATCAATTCTGGAATAGATATATTTTCAGATGTTTTGCAAAGTAAAGAATAGAAACTCTCAAAAGATGTAAGCTCTAGCAAATTAGATTTTTCTGTTTTTGGAAAAGTATATCTTGTATGTGGTAATAATTCTCTAAATTCTTCAGTATTTTGCTTTATATGGCGCAAGCTATCTATAATTATTTGTTGTTCATCTAATAAGATAATATTACTATGTTTTCCCATCAATTCAATGATTAGCTTTTTTGATATTACATCATCTACATCATCAAAGCCTTCAAATTCCATTATAACAACTCTTTCTAAATCTATTGTAAAGATGCTTTTTAAGTGTAAGCCTAACAAATTTTTGCGTAATACCATACAAAAATTAGGAGCAACTTGAGGATTAAGACTTGAATGTGTTGAGAGATTTATTCTACAATTTGTTGCATCAATACATATATTCAAAAGATAGTTTTTGCCATTTATATACAATCCAATATTTATTGTATTTTTATTTGGTTGAAAAATTTTATCTACTCTTGCACCTGATAAATTAGATAATTCAGAGCAGATAGCTTTTGTTACAATTCCATCAAAAGCCATACATTAACAATCCTTGTATAATATATTTAGGTTTTTTAATAAAGGATTTACCTATAAACCTATTGCCACTATAAGTATAATTGTATATACTTATAGTAATTTAGATAGAGTGTCGCTCAACCATCCTTGAAGTTTATCTTCGTGCTTGAAAGACTAGCGCCTCTTTCTTATTGGCTGTATATGAATGAGTTGGATGTTGACTTCCCCATTGAGGATTTTCTCCGTATATATAACAAGGTTGTATCGCTTTTAAGAGTAGAGGATTTACACTATCTAAAATTTATTTTT
>CANQOU010000041.1 GCA_947625565.1 uncultured Clostridia bacterium | reverse complement strand
ATTTATCATGCTATTGCTAGTTTCATTCCTTCTTTTCTTATATTTTTTGCAGCATTTATATCCCTATCATGTTAAATCGTTTAATTAAAAAGTGGGAGTTATGCTTCTGGCTCTACTAAGCCATAGTTTTTTCCGTCTTTTAATTTATGTATTGCATTAACCTTTCCTGTTTCTACATTTATGAATACTAGGAAATTATGTGTTGGTTGTTCTTGTAATTTAAACATTGCATCTTCTGGTAACATTGGTTTTAATTCATAGTATGATGTTTTAATGATTTCATTTGTAATTTCTTTTTCTTCATTTGTCTCAATTTCCATATTACGAATAGAACCTTCTCTTATCATTTTTTCTTTTCTTGTTTTTGATTTTCTAATTTGTCCTTCAAGAATGTCAATATCTTTATCTATAGATGCATATAAGTCTTTATCTTCTGTTACTGCTCTGAATTTTTCTCCATTTGCGATAACATAAATTTCAGCAATTTGTGCATTTTTTTCTGTTCTTAGAGTAACATCTGCTTCTGCATCTTCAAAATATTTTTCAATTCTATCTAATTTCTTTTCTACATAGTCATTTAATGCCTCTGTTACCTTTAGTTCTTTACCTATTATCTTTATTTTCATATAAATCGCTCCTTCCTTCCCCCCTATTATATATGTTCTTTTGTTTTTTTTCAACATTTTTCTAAAAGTTTTAAAATAAATTCTCAATTACATATTCTTTTTCTAATTTTTGATTAAAATATATTTTACTAATCAATTTGAATTCTTCTAAAGCTCCATCTTTTAATTCAAAGGAAAATAGTTTTTTAGGTGGTGCTGTTACTACATATTTTATTGCATTTTGGGTGCTTTCTGACATTTGTATACTTGATTTATCTTGTCTTCCACATGCATCACATTTAAATCCATTATCTTTTATACTGAAAAAAGTCAAGTTTTCTTTTGTATTACAATTTGTGCATGTTAAAACTCTAGGAGTAAAACCTAATATACATAATAGTCTCATTTTAAAAATAGAAAGAATTAAATCTAGATTTTTTTCTGTTTCTGCTATTGTATATAATGTATTTAAAAGTAGTTGTAAAATATTGTAACAATTTTCATTTTCTTCTGTTACATCTAATATTATTTTATCAATATGTATTGCATATTTTAGTTTTTCCAAATCTGTTCTAATTTTATAAAACATCTCTATAGTTTCGCATGAATTTATATGATATGTACTTGTCCCTTTATACATTAGATATTCTCCAAAGCAAAACATTTGCGTTCCCGCAAGGAGACTACTATTTGGTTTTCTAGCACCTTTTGCACTACAAGATATTTTTCCAAAATTTGGTGTTAACATTGTTAGCATCTTATCATAGTCTCCCATATTGTTTTCAGACAATACAATTCCACTTATTTTTGTTATTGCCATATATCCTCCAAATTTACATTTGTTATTTTTTGTATTTTTTGTATTTCCTCTATATTTGTTCCCTTATCTATATTTTTTTCTATTCCTTCAATTTGCTTCAATTCTAAAAAGGTATTTATATCACCTGTATGTTTAAATGCTTCCCATGCAATTTTCTTTATCATGTTTATCATCTCCCTTTTTATCTTGTGCAGTTTTGAACTTTTTATTCTATTTTAATTTGAATTTATCAACAATGCTTGGATTGTCTATCCAATTTTCTTTGACTTTTACCCAAGTTTTTAAATTCACTTTTAAGCCAAAGTTTTTTTCCATTTCTATCCTAGCTGATCTTCCTATCTTTTTTAGCATTTCACCATTTTTTCCTATTATAATACCTTTATGTGATTCTCTTATACAATATATGGTTGCTTCTATATCGTAAATATCTTCATTTTGTTTATTTTTTCGTAATTGTATTTTTTGTACTTCAATATATATTCCATGTGGTACTTCGTCTTGTAATAAGTTTAAAGCCTTTTCTCTAATTGTTTCTTCTGCTAATTGTCTTAATGTTTGGTCTGTATATTCTTCTATATCATAATATGCAGGTCCTACTTTTAAGTGCTTTTCTATTTCTTCTAAAATTGTTTCTTTATATTTTGTCTGCAATGCTGAAATTGGTATTATTGCTTCATAAGAATATTCTTGATTATATTTTTTTATCAATTCTAATAATTCTTCTTTTTTTACTAAATCTATTTTGTTAATTATTAAGATGGTTTTTCTATTTGCTTCCTTTAGTTTTTCAATAATCTTTTGGTCTCCTTTTCCTATATCTTTGCTTGTTGCTTCAATTAAAAATAGAATAATGTCTGCATCCTTTAGGCTAGCAAATGATGTTTCTACCATAGTTTCATTTAGTTTATGTTTTGGTTTATGAATTCCTGGTGTATCTGTAAAAATTATTTGTGAAGTTTTTCTATTTACAATTCCTTTTATTGCAGTTCTTGTTGTTTGTACTTTATTTGCAATTGCTGCAACTTTTTCTCCTACTAATAAATTAAGTAGTGTAGATTTTCCTACATTAGTTCTTCCTATAATTGTTACAAAACCAGATTTGAATTCTTCCATCATCTTCTCCTCTCTTATTATACACTATTTTTTTGCTAAATTTGTAGAATTTGCGAACTTATCTAATTTTTGTTCAAAAAAACCGATTATTGATGGGACAAATGCCCATTAAAAATCGGTCCCATTGTATTTTTATGCATATGCTTGACGTTTTCTAAAGTTAAGTAAATTTGCAATTTGTTTTTCTGAATTGTCTGCTTTTTTAGCTTTTCTTGCTCTTTCTTGTTCAAGCTGCCTTTTTTGTTTTTCTGCTACTGATTGACAAATTGCTTTTTGGTAAGCAAAATGTGTGTCTTGTGCTATTGTGCTCCAATTGTATTGATTTCTTACTTTGCTTTTTGCTTTTTTTGCCATATCTGCACATAGTTTATGGTCATATAGAACTTCTAGAATTGAGTCTGCTATTGAATTTGGATTTCCACAATAAGTTTTCATTCCATTCACTCTATGCTCTACTATTTCATTTAATCCTCCAATGTCTGATACAACTATTGGATTTTCTGATAACATTGCCTCTAATGCTACTATTCCAAATGGTTCATATAAACTTGGAAATACTGCAACATCTGCCGCTTTATACATTTTTTGTACATTTTTTCCTTGCATATACCCAGCAAAATATACTTTTTCTGAAATTCCTAGATAATTTACTTGTTGTTTTAGTTCTTCTAGCATTCCACCTTTGCCACAAATTACTAGTTTAGAATCATGATATCCTTGTAATATTTTTGGCATTGCTGAAATTAGATGTTGTACTCCTTTCTCATATACTAGTCTTCCCATAAATAATATAATCTTTTCATTATCCATTGCAAATTTTCTTCTAAAGTTATAATCTCTTTCTATTCCATTATATAGGTTTGCATTTACTCCATTTGGTATGACATTTATTTTTTCATATGGTAGTCCAAATAATCTTTGTAATTCATTTTTCATATAGTTACTATTTACAATTACTTCTGAAGATTCATATGTTAGCATCCATTCTGTATCATTTATATATCTTTGTGTTTCGTCATGTATTCCACTATTTCTCCCTGCTTCTGTTGCATGAATTGTTGATACGATTGGAATATTATATGAATTTTTTAAAGTTTTTGCTGCATTTGCAACTAACCAATCATGTGCATGTATTACATCAAAATTTCCTTGTTCTGCTATCAATTCATTTGCTTTTGCTATCATTGAAAAGTTTAGTTGCATAATCCAGTCTATAAAATTATTTGGGTTTATCATATAATTATCTACTCTATATACTTTAACACCTTTATCGTCTTCAAAATACGGTGTATCTCCATCTCTATATGTAATAACTGTTACTTCATGTCCATCTTTTAATAATGTTCTAGACAAATCACATACTACGCGTGATATGCCTCCTACTACTCTTGGTGGGTACTCCCAAGTCAACATCAATATTTTCATTGACATACCCCTTTCTTCATTTTCTTTCGTTTTTTGACATTTTTCTTCTAGTATATTTTATACAAAAATATTTTTTTTGTAAATGCTTTTTAGAAATTTTTTATAAAAAAATAAATGTAAATACATTTTGTATTCACATTTATATCTATAAATATTTTTTATTTAGCTTCTACTGGATATACACTAACTTGCTTTTTATCTCTTCCTTTTCTTTCAAATTTAACATTTCCATCAATCAATGCATATAAAGTATCATCGCTACCTTTTCCTACATTAACACCTGGGTGCACATTAGTTCCTCTTTGTCTAATTAAGATATTTCCAGCTAGTACAAACTGTCCGTCTGTTCTTTTTACTCCTAGACGTTTTGATTCACTTTCTCGACCGTTGTGGCTACTACCTTGCCCTTTTTTATGTGCCATGTTTATTCACTCCCTTCAGTTTTTATTGATTTATGCTTCTGCTTTTTTTGTTGTTTTTGTAGCTGCTGTTGTTTTTTCTGCACTTTTTGCAGCTGTTTCTTTTTTAGCTGTTGTTTTTGTTTCTGTTGCTTTTGTTGTTACTTTTTCTTCACTTTTTGTTGTTGTTTCTTTTTTTTCTGTTGCTGTTTTTATTGATGTAATTTCTACTTTTGTATATGGTTGTCTATGTCCTTGTTTTCTTCTATAATTCTTTTTAGCTTTCATTTTAAAAACAATAATTTTTTTACCTTTTCCGTGTGAAATTACTTTTCCTTCTACTTTGATACCTTTTACATATGGAGTTCCTACTTGTACTTTTCCTTCTTCAGATACTAAGATAACTTTATCAAAAGTTACTTTTTTACCTTCCTCTGCATCTAATTTTTCAAAAAGTACAACATCTCCTTCTGCTACTTTGTATTGTTTTCCACAGCTTTCGATTATTGCGTACATTTTAAAATGCACCTCCTTATTTGTATACTCGCTAATCCTTACATAAGGTAACTAATATAAATTAGTATTTTGGTACCTTGACTAAGCGGATTACAGTTTCCTATTTTATCATATTTTTATTCCTTTGTCAACAGTTTTTTCTGTATTTTTTAGCTTAATTCTTGCATTGCTTGTCTATATTGTTCTTCATTTGGAGCTTTCCCATGCCATGAAACTTGGTTTTCCATAAATGATATTCCTTTTCCTTTTATTGTTGAAGCAATTATACAAGTTGGTTTTCCTTTTATATTTTTTGCTACCTCAAATGCTTTTATAATTTCTTCGATATTATGTCCATCTATCTTTATCACTTCAAATCCAAAACTTCTAAATTTCTCGTCAATTGGATATGGACTCATTACTTCTTCAACTTTTCCATCTATTTGTAAACTGTTATTATCAACAATTACACACAAATTATCTAAATGATATTTATTTGCTGTCATTGCTGCTTCCCAAACTTGACCTTCTTGAATTTCTCCATCACCTAAAATGCAATATACTCTATATCCCATTTTATCCATTTTAGATGCTAAAGCCATTCCATTTGCAACTGATAGTCCTTGTCCTAAAGAACCTGTTGTCATATCCACTCCTGGAATGTGTTTTCTGTCTGGATGTCCTTGTAAGTTACTGTTTATGTTTCTAAATGTTTTCAATTCTTCTATATTAAAAAATCCTCTATTTGCTAATGTAGCATACAATGCTGGTGAACAATGTCCTTTTGATAAAACAAATCTGTCTCTATCTTCCCAATTTGGATTTTTAGGGTCAATATTCATTTCTTTAAAATATAAAACTGTTAGAATATCTGTAATTGAAAGAGAGCCTCCTGGATGTCCTGATTGTGCCTGATATACTTCTTCTATAATTCCTTTTCTTATTTCCCTTGCTTTTTTTTCTAATTCCTCCATAGGTTCCCTCCTTTTTATATATTTGGCTGGGGTACTGTGATTCGAACACAGGAATGTCGGAGTCAGAGTCCGATGCCTTACCGCTTGGCGATACCCCAATATAAAGGCTGTAGTATGATGTATCAGCAGATATATCATACCACATTTTTTGCTTAATGTCTATAATCATAATAAATTTTCTTGTATTGTTTCTACATATTCGTCATTTTCCCAACCTGCTGTATCTATAAATGCTCCTTTCTTTATTTTTAATTCTGCTTTTTTGCTTTTTGGAATTCCTATTACTTGTATTTTAAATTTGTATTCTCCATTATCTATATTTTTTTCAAGCTTATCTGCCTGCAAAAATAAATTTGTTTTTTGGTTATCTATATATATTTCTATTTTATCAGCATCTATTATATCATTAGTTAGATTTCTTTCTTGAACATTTATAAATATTATTGCATTTTGAGTTAAATCTTCACCTTGTTCCTTTGTTAAATTTTTGTTTTCTAATTGTATTTTTTCGCACATAATTATTGGTTTTTGTCTGTCTATATCTAATTGTGCAATATCAATAGTTTTATCAAATACATATTTTCCATATGATGTTATACTTTTAGTTATGCAAAGAAAAAATATAAAAATGATATATAAATATTTTCTTTTTATTTTATTCACCTCCATTGTTCTCCTACTGTATTTATACTAAATTCATAGTTTTTAATCTTTTTACTATCTATAGTATCTTGAATATCTCCTTCTTTTGTGTTTTCATAGTTCCAATACCAATGTATAGGAATTGATTTTAATGTGTTTTTTTGTAATGTTCCTTCTAAGTTCAATTCTTCTAAATTATTTACTGTTTCTTTTGTTTCTAAATTTTGAAATTTTAAGTTATATGGTTTTGAGTTTAAACTATTAAATTTTACCTGATATCTCGTATTTGAATTTGTTGTTAGAACTATATCAAATTCTCCTTCTGTTCCTGGTGCTAACATGTCTTCAATTAAAGATTCATTTTTTACAGTATCATACAAAAAAATATTTTTTGTATCTGTTTTTTTATAACTAACATCAAATATATATCTAATATTTTTGTATTCTTGTGTTTTTTCATTTTGTTTTTTATTTTTTTCTGTATCAAATAGTTTAAAAAACAAGATGTCATTATATAATTGTTTAAATGTCGGTGTATTATAAATAAAAAATATTAAACAGATAATTATAACTAGACTAATAATTTTATACTTTTTTATACTTTTTAATTTTTTTATCATTGTTGCCTCCTACTTATTAGCTTGTTGTTCTGAATGTACTTGAATTTGTATTTTATCCAAAATATCATTCATTTGTGTACTTTTAGTTTTGTCATATTTTATTTTTAAAATATATCTATCTTCTTGTTGCTGTTTAACTGCTAATTTCATTAGTGGAGTTGTTTGATTTTGTAATTCAATTTTGTCTCCGTTTTTATATAATTCAAATGATATAGTATCTTTTAATTTTGCATCTATTGAATCTTTAATTTCAACAGTATATTGTAAATTCACTTCAGTTGTTTTGCCTTTCTTATCATAATTTCTAATTAAAAAACTACATTCTCCTTGATTTTCATTGTCTGTAATCTTTAAATTAGAATCAGAAATTACTTCTATAATTGGTTTAGCAAATGAGCCTTTTGCTTTGATTGTTGTTTGATTCATCGTCTTCCCTATGCTATAACCTGTAAAAAATAGTATAATTACAATACTTAAAATTATTACATATGTTATTTGTTTTATATGTTCATTCTTCTTTTCCATACTTTTAGAGAGATTTCTCCCTTTTAATTTCTTAAAAGGGAGTTTATTTATAAAACAGCACTTTACCTTTTATATCAGTATATTTTAATATTCCATTAATTGCATTTATTCTATTTGGAGAATTTTTTACTGTTTTTGTGTCTTCTCTATTATTTGCATCTCCTTTCGTTATATATTCATTTCCATATTTTTTTATAATTCTATGTGTTACATAATATTTTTCATCTTCTTCTAATATTTCGTATGTAATAATATCCCCTATGGCATATGTTGTTTGTTTTTTTATTATTATAAAATCTCCCTTTTGGAATGTTGGTATCATACTATTTGAAGATACCTGTAGAATGGTAAATCCGAATGGTTGAAAATCCTTGATAAAAAATTTTAAAGATATAACCATAATTGATATTAAAATTATTAGAATAAAAATTTTTTGGTCTTTGACTAGTCTATTAAATTTCTGCATTTTCTCTTGGTGTTAACTGAGTTCCTGTTACAATAAGATCAAAACTGTAATTTCCGATTTTTAAATCTTCCATATCTTCTTTGTCGTTTTGATTTATTTCCTCTTTTGACCCACCTATTTCATATGGCCATTCCCATTGAATTTCAATATTTCTAACTTTGTTTTCATCATCTGCTTTAATATTGTTTGTTGTAATGTTTACTATATCTTCTATATTTTCATATTTTTGTCCTTTATATGTAAAAAATAAATTACGTGGTTTAGTTGTTTCATTTTCTATTGACAATGAATATTGAATTCCTACATCAGAACCAGTTCCATCAACTGTGATTATAAATTTACCACTTGTCCCTGGCGCTACTTTGTTGTCTATCAATGTTCCATTGTTTACTGTAGATGCTAGGTCAATAGTTTGCGTTGTTGCTTCTTGTTCATTTACTAAAAAATGCCAATTAGCTATACGTGCATTTGCCTTTCCTACCACTTCTGTAATATATTTTGAAAATGTCTGTCCTCCTAAAAAAGATACAAATATTGCTAATAAAATAGCTAATACTGCTATTATTTTCTTCTTTTTGCTCATAAAATTCCTCCATTTCTTATTAAATTTTGTTTTTTTGGATTTTTAGGATATGAACTTATCCTTTTGATAAAAAATATTTGAATTATAAAAAATTGAAAATGTTGAAGTTATTATAACTTGCTAATATTTATTTGTCAATACTTTTAAGAATTAAATTCATCGCAAAATACGACATTTTTCGACTTTGATATATTTTTTAAGGAGTATTGTTTACTCCCTTATTTTCTATTGACACCTATAATTCCACCTATTATACCACATACTATTGCAACAGCTATCATTATTATTGATTGCAAATTTATAGAAAAATTTCCATTTAATAAACTAGATATGAAATAAATAATTAGAATATATATAAATCCTACTAAGCCTCCGTTTATAATTCCGTTTTTACTAATTTTTCGACTGCAAATTATACTTCCAACTAAAATGCTTATTCCTGTTATTGTGATAACTACTGTTGATATCGTACCTTCTGATATATTTGTAAAAGAAAGTATAGCAGCATAAATTAGTAAAAATATAAAGCTAAATAATAATGCTATTCCTACTCCTATAAAAATTTGTTTTATTGATTTACTTTCCATCTTAAAATTCATTCCTTGTATAATATATTTAGGTTTTTAAAAGGTTACCCATAAACCTTTATATAACAATTATTTCATGATATA
>CANQOU010000040.1 GCA_947625565.1 uncultured Clostridia bacterium | reverse complement strand
CTTTTCATTATCAATGTACTAAAAAAATCTAAAATATTTTTAAAATTTATCTTGACATATTACCAGATGTCTTTCAAATTTTATTTACTTGCATATTTTGTATCAGTTTTGTCATATTCTAAAGGGTCTAAACCTATTCTATCTCTCATATATCCAACCATTATAGAACTTAAAACTACAAATAATATTCCTATAATTAACATTGCATATTTTATATCTGCAAAATTCAAAATTCCAGATGCTATATAAGTAATAATTGCTCTAAAAATATTATCTACAATTGTTTGCATAGAATATACTGATGGTAGTATTTCTGTTTTTATGAAATTATTTAAATATCTGCTATATAATATTGTATAAATTCCATGCATTGACCTAATAACAGCAAATAAAACAACAAGTATTATAATTTGATATATAAAAGGAATTTGAATTTTTGAAATAATTCCAATTAAAATGTATGTGACAGATATTGTATATAATATTTTCGTTATACTAGTATTTTTATTTGCATTGTGAAAATCATTTGCCCTTTTAGATGCCATTCCTTTTGCTATCTCTAATATTGCTAAGATATATCCAATATATTGTGGAGATACCTCTATATTTTTTAACAAAGTTGTGCTATAAGTCGTAAAAGTAATTAAAGTTCCCCAAATTAGTCCTAGAGCTAATAATAATGCTTTTAGTCTTCTTGAATTTGCTCCAAATTTTACAACATTTTTTAATTGTGATAAGCTTTGTTTTAGACTCATTTCTTGTTCTTCTTTTTTGAATTGTATCATTTGTGATGCAATAATGAATGCAATAATACTACAAAGCATACATAAGAACATTGGAATATACGGGTCTATATTATATAAATATCCTGCAATAATTGTTGATATAGCTGCAAATATGCAGTATTTTGAATATGAACTCGTATAGATTTTTCCAAATATTTTATTTTTATCTGTTGAGTGTGGTATTGATTCTTTTAAAATCGGAGAAGTAGAAATGTTTATAAATGCAAATCCCATTGCTGATAATATTTGGCTAAAAACAAAAATTGCATAGCTCTTTCCTATGATTAGTAATAGTGTTGAAAATGCATTTATTAAATTTCCATAAATTAAAGCCTTTCTTGTTCCTACCTTTGAGGTTATTGCAGATATTGGCAAAATAACAATAATACTACTTATTGCAAATACAGATGATAATAGCATAATGTTAGCATCTGATACATTTTTTACTTGTGATAAAAATAATACATTTATTGCATAATAAAACATCAAGTCAAAGCCGAACATCATATACAGTGGGTATAACTTCATATTATTTTTTCTTCTTTGTGCTTCTTTTTTTTCTAAAATCTTTTGTAATTCTTCCATCATTTTTTCCTTTTATATTTTTAATTTTCTTCTATATATGGCTTAATAATTGTTGTAAATATTATAATATATGATAATGACAGTAATAATCCTGCTAATACGTCACTTGCATAATGTACACCTAAATATATTCTACTAAAACCTATTAGTATAGGTAATATAGCACATATTGTGCATAATATGTATCTTTCTTTTGGATTTTTTACTTTTTTCCAAATTAAATAAACTATTAAACCATAAAATGCCATACTTACCATAGAATGTCCTGATGGGAAGCTATATCCATTTTCTTGTATCAATCTATATCCCTCAGGTCTTGGTCTTTGAATTAAATTTTTTAATAGTATATTTAATCCTGCTGAAATAATTAGGTTTAGTGCTATCCATAGTCCTATTTTTTTGTCTTTTATGCAGATTATTGATAATAAAGTTATTGCAATTAAAAAATATGGTTCTCCAAAATTTGTAATTGCTCTCATAATAACAGTTAATGGCTGATTTCTTAAATTTAAAACAACATATTCATAAACTGTTTTATCCATTTGTAAGCTTTCTTTTACAAATACATTTTCTAAAATTCCAATAAATGTCATAATACATATAAATAAAATAATCCATTTATACACTTTTTGTATCTTTTGCAATTTTTTTCTTCCTTCTTTCTGGCAAATAATAGTAAACTTGAACTCTTTTTGAAAATATAAAGTAAAGAATCCAAATTAGTGGATATATAATATTAAATAATAATACTGAATTTTCTTGTTCGAAATATTCTTGTGTGTATATTTCTAATGGGACAATTTTTGCATATATAATTCTGGCTATAGTTATGATAATTCCTGAAACTCCAAATATTATATTGCTTACTATTATTTTTTTAGGTGTGTTTTGTTTTCTTCTAACAGTTATATATATTTGATACATTGCAATTAAAGCAAGTATAGTGCTTTGTATTGTAACTGCCGTTGTGTAAAATTCCATATTTGCTATTTTACTTGCATTATCTATATCAATTACTCTTAGTAATAATTGATAAAAGCATAATGACCAAAAAAACAAAATCAATCCACCAAATTTATTATATTGTTTTAACTGTCTATCTTGAATACTATTATTAAATAGTTTTTTATCTTTTTTTCTAATGAAAAAAACAATAATAGAAAGGATAATGAATATTATGAACATAAAAATCATAGTTAATTTGTATGTTTCACTTAATATTGTGTATTGAGGTCTTTCTACATCATAAAATTCGATTTTTTGTATAATATCTTTTTCTTGCTCATTTTCTACCTGCTCACTTTTGTTAAAATATCTAAAACTTATTGTTAATAAACGTCCATTCATAATTGTATAATATACTGACATATCTAATGAATTATTTTCTTTCTGTATTTCTGTAATAATATGTATATATGTATTTCCATTACTTGTTTTTACTATTTCATCTTTTTTTATTTCATATGTATTTATTGCTTCTACCAGTTGTGCCTTATATGCTATCAAATCAGCTTCTGGTAATTGATTTAGATTTTGCATATCAGCATAATTTACATTACTTGTACTTACGACTAGTAATTCTTTAGTTGCTTTTGAGTTAATTGTGTCTACTGCATCTAATATAACACCAGCATTTTGGTAATTTTTTAGTCTTTCCTCTTTATTTTCAAGTTGTTCTAATATAGGATTATTGTTTTTAAGTCCTGATACAATTTCAATTAAGTTACTATCTATTCCGTATTTTCATTCCTACATTTTGCAAATCATATTCTGTAAAATCAACTGCTAAGGTAGGCTTAGTTATTAGTAACAATAAAATACATCCTATAATTATTTTTTTTATTTTCATATTTTATATCCTTCTCCTTATTTTTCTACCCAAACTGATACAGATTTTTCATTTACTTTAAATACACCATATCCATCTTCTTGAATATGAACTTCATCTTCACAATTTTCTAATGCATCAATAAAAGTTTTTCCTGCATATTTTTCTCCAACATACATGCATTTTTCTCCTTTTGATTGATTAGTTATCACTACTGCTAATCCGGAACGCAAATGATTTTCATCGCCTTCTCTTGTCCATCCAATGTAGTTTGGATTGTCAAAATAGTCATGTTGTATTCCATATGCTTTTTGTTTTCTTAATTCAAGTAAGGTTTCTAAATTTTTTACTGGTTCTATATTATTATGTGGGATTCCATATAAATCTCCGTAAAAAACGCAAGGATATCCATCTTCTCTTAATAAAATAATTGAATATGCACTTTGTTTAAAGTCTTTATCCACAAAGCTTTCTAATGATTGCCCTGGTTGTGTATCATGATTATCTACAAAGGTAACTGCTTTTGTAGGATTTTCCTTTACTAATGTTTCTTCAAATATTTTTGATAAGTCAGCACTTTCGTCTTTTGATGCTTTTTCTAAATTATAGTGAAGTGGTACATCAAATAATGATGTAGCCCCATCTATCTCTGATAAATATCTATGTAATTTTTTTATATCTGTTGACCAATATTCTCCAACTGAGAATAATTCTTTATTGAAATAATTTCTCATTTCTTCTAGCCACTTTTTATAAAAGCTAGCATTTATATGTTTTACTGCATCAAGTCTAAAGCCATCAATTTTTGTCATTTCTATATACCATTTTCCCCAAGTTATACATTCATTAATAACTTCTGGATTATCAAAATCTAAGTCAGCTCCCATTAAATAATCAAAATTTCCAAATTCTTCGTCTACTGTCTGACTCCACTCTTTATTTTTAAATTTAAAAATAGCTTGTTCTCCTGTTTCATTATTATAGTCAATACCTTTAAAATGTGTCCAATTCCATTCAAAATCAGAATATTTATGTTTTCTTCCTGGAAAAGTAAATTTTGTTGCTACTTTAACTTTTTCTTGATTTGCAATTTCTAGATTATGATTTCCCCAATCAACTTTTATAGCAGGAATGGTTTGAATTTTATCTGCTCCCATTTTATGGTTTAGCACTATATCTGCATATGTTTCCATTCCTGCTTGTTTTAGCATCATAATACAATTTAAATATTCTTCTTTTGAACCATATTTAGTTTTTATACTTCCCTTTTGATTAAATTCTCCAAGATCATATAAATCATAAACACCATATCCGACTTCGTCTTTTCCACCTACACCTTTATATGCTGGTGGTAGCCATACTGCTGTAATTCCTAGTTTTGATAACTCTTGTGCTCTATTAGATAATATATTCCAAAATTCTTGATTAGTTTCTAAATACCACTCAAAGCATTGTAAAATTGTTCCATTTATTTTTTTCATTTTATTTTTTCCTTTTTAGTTTTTTTAATTATATCATTTGAAAATAAATTTTACAATACTTATTTCATATCCTCAATATTTAATAATCTGTTATATTTCGCTACTCTATCTGTTCTGCAAGGCGCACCTGTTTTTATTTGTCCACTATTTACTGCAACAGCAATATCTGCAATTGTAGTATCTTCTGTTTCTCCTGACCTGTGTGAAATTATTGTTTCATATCCTTTTTCTTTTGCTCTTTTAATTGTGTCTAATGTTTCTGTTAAAGTTCCAATTTGATTTGGTTTAATCAATATTGCATTTGCTACATTTTCTTTTATTCCTCTTTCTAATCTTTTTATATTTGTAACAAATAAGTCATCTCCTACTAATTGTATTTTGTTCCCAAGTTTTTCTGTTAATATTTTCCATCCTTCCCAGTCTTCTTCTGCTAATCCATCTTCTACAGAAATAATTGGATATTTTTCACATAATTCTTCTATATATTCAATCATTTCATTTCTTGTTTTAAAAATATCTGTTTTCCAGAAATAGTAACCATTTTTACCAATGTTTCTAGCTTCTTCATACATTTCTGTGCTTGCAATATCTAATGCTAAGCAAATATCTTTTTTTGGTTCATATCCTGCTTTTTTTATTGCTTCCATAATAACATCTAATGCTTCTTCCTCATTTTGCAAATTAGGTGCAAATCCTCCTTCATCTCCTACTGCTACTGAATATCCTTTTTCTTTTAATACTTTTTTCAATGTATGATATACTTCTGCACCTCTTTTTAGTCTTTCTGCAAATGTAATACTTCCAACAGGCATAATCATAAATTCTTGAATGTTAATATTATTATCTGAATGTTTTCCACCATTTAAAATATTCATCATGGGAACAGGTAATTCATCACCAAATATTCCACCTATATATTCATATAACTCTAGTCCTAATGAATTAGCTGCTGCTTTTGCTACAGCTAAAGAAACTCCAAGAATAGCATTTGCACCAAGATTTGATTTATTTAATGTATCATCTAATAAAATAAGTTCTTTATCTATAGTTCTTTGGTCATATGCATTCATGTCAATAATTTTTTTAGCAATTTTTTTATTGACATTTTCTACAGCCTTTTGAACTCCCTTTCCCATATATCTTGTTTTATCATTGTCTCTTAATTCCACTGCTTCAAAACTTCCTGTTGATGCACCTGATGGAACCATAGCAGTACCTGAAAATCCTCCTGCAAGAACTACTTCTACTTGAATTGTTGGATTACCTCTTGAATCTAACACTTCCAACGCATTCACAATTTGAATTGGTATAAAATTTTTCATTACACTTCTTCCCTTCTTATTTATTTTTTATATCTTGTGCTAACAATTAGTAATTTATACCAATTTTTATAATATTATTAAGAAACCTTTTTATTTCTTAACTCTTGTGCATATTTTAAACTAATTTCATTTATTTCTCCTGATGAAATTCTAGCAATTTCCTGTAATGTTTCTTTTTCATTTAATCTTTTGATACATGTATTTGTTCTGTCATTTGTAACATTTTTTCCGATAAAATAATTTTCATCAGCCATTGCAGCTATATTGGGCAAATGTGATATACATAATATTTGATGTTTATTTGCTATATGATGTAATTTTTGTGCGACACTATTTGCAGCTTTTCCACTAATTCCTGTATCGATTTCATCAAAGATAAGAATTGGAACTTCGTCTGTATCTGCTAATACTGTCTTTATTCCTAACATTATTCTTGATATTTCTCCTCCTGATGCAATTTTAGATAATTGTTTTTCGTCTTCACCTAAGTTTGTTTTTATATAAAAAGTTACTGCATCTGTACCAGTTTTAGAAAAGCTTTCTTGTTTTTCTACTTTTATATTTATTTTTGCATTTTTCATTTCTAAGTCTTTTAATTCTTCATTTATTTTTTGGCTTAATTCGATAGCTTTTTCTACTCTGATATTATGCATTTTATCCGCTAATTTTTGCATTTTTTCTACAGTTTCATTTTTTTCTTCTTTAAGTTGATTTGTATATGTTTCTAAATTTTCAATGTATTCAATTTCTTCTTTTATTTTTTCCTTATATTCTAATATTTCTTGAATAGTATTTCCATATTTTCTTTTTAAGTTATGTATTGTATCTAATCTTTCTTCTATTTTGTTTCTATCTTCGTCATTGAAATCCATTTCTTCTCTACTATTTGAAATTTCTCTTGCTATTTCTTGTAATTCATAATAAATGTTTTTTAAATTACTTGTAGTCTTTTCATATTTTTCATCTATGATTTCTATTTTTTCTAATGCCCTAATTGATACACTTATAGAATCAATGGCATTTTCACTTAAAGCTATATCTGTTTGTTTTAAATTTTCTGCTATTTTTTCACTATTTAGCATAATTCTTCTTTGTGCATCTAATTCTTCCTCTTCATTATTCTTTAGTTTTGCTTGTTTTATTTCTTCATATTGATATTTTAATAAGTCTAACTTTCTTTCTCTTTCTTTTTCGTCTCCATAGTTTTCTTTTAATTGTTTTTCAATTTTACAATATGCTTCATAATATGTGTTATATTCTTTTTTACAATCTAACTTTTCTCCGATAAATCCATCTAAATATGCCAAATGATATTGATTATCTAATAACATTTGATTAGCATTTTGCCCATGAATTTCAATTATTGTTTCCATAAATTCTTTTAGTTCATTTACAGTTACCATTCTTCCGTTTATTTTGCATAAGTTTCTTCCATTTATATTGATTTCTCTAGATATAATAATATTTCCATCTATTGCTTGTGGATGACCTGGTAGATATATATTTGCTTCAATAAATGAATTGCTTTCCCCTTTTCTTATCATTTCTTTTGAAAATCTTTCTCCTGATAATATAAGGAGTGCATCTATCATTAAAGTTTTTCCTGCTCCTGTTTCTCCTGTTAAAACATTTAATCCTTTACTTAAATCTATTGTTATTTCTTCTATAATTCCTATATTTTTTATATGTAATGTTGTTATCATAATTTTTCCCCTTTCTATGCGCTCGTTTGTTTGCTGAACTTTTGTTTGTATTTTATCTCTTTTTATATTTTTTGTCAATACTTTTTATAAAAAAAGACAAATCCAAAATAGATTTGTCTGAACTACTTTAATATTCTATAGTGCCTCTTCCATTTTCTGATATGATTTTCATTATGCCTCCATTAACTATTGCCATTTGTGGTCCAACGTGTCCAATATCTGCACCACAGATAATTGGTATATTTAAGTTTCCTATTACTTCTTTTATTGCTTCTTCAAATGTTATATCATAATCTTGCCTAAATGCTAAAGGTCTTCCAAATATAATTCCTTTTACATTGTCAAAATATCCTGAATTTTTCATTTGCCATAAAATTCCACTTAATTCTGGGCTATTCATTTCAAAGGTTTCTAAATACCATATTATACCGTCTTTTTTATATTTTTCTACGTATTTTTTTATATTGTCATATTTTGTTCCAAAAAAGCGTTGAACACAGTCTAAACATCCACCTATCATTCTTCCTTGTATTTCTATCTTATTCTCTCCTGTTATATTTTTCCATTCTACTGGCTCTGTAAATATTTCATCATTTTCTTCTTGTTCAAAAGCCTCTTTTATGCTCGAATATGTTTTTTCATGTTTTTCAAATGATCTTTGCTCAACTTTTTCACCTGATACTATTTTTAGTACATTTTCTAAGTTTTCACATAATGGATTTATAGCATAGCTTTTTACATTATCACAATAAATAGACGGAATATCTAAAACAGTATTCCATAAAAATTCTATTCCCGTTATATCTGAATATCCTTGCATCCACTTTGGTTTTAAAGTTTTAATTTTTTCTAAGTCTAGATAATCAAAGATTTCAAATAAATAGTCTCCACCAGTTGCAAATAAAATAAATTTTACTTGATTATTTTCTAATAAATACATAAACTCTTCTGCTCTTTTTTTGGCAGATGTACTTCTTCCTTTTTCTCGTTTTCTAACGCTCTCTGTCTCTATCACTTTATAACCCAATTTTTTTAATTGCTTAATTGCTTCATCTAAAATTTCTTGTTCTTCTGGTTTTGCCAATCCTCCTGATGGTGCACAGATTCCTATTGTATCACCCTTTTTTAGACTTTCTGGACAGTTCATATATTTCCTCCTTTATGGTATAATGTCAATTTTTTTTTGATTATTGCATAAAATACACTAGGTGGTTTTATGTTTGATATTCAAAAAAATATTATTGAAAAGAATTTATATTACAAAAATAATTTACTTGTTAAATATAGAATTGAATATCCTAGAATTGTATATAATTCATATCTTTTTTCTATTCGCAAATTTAATCAGTTTAATCAAGTAAAAGCTATGAATTTAAAGCTTTATGCTGAAAAAGAATTATTTAAAAATGCTCAAGAGCTTTTTGATTATAATATGAGTAATAATTATCCTTTTTCTCCTTATGAGCTTGTTTATACTTTTACACCTACATATAATAAGTCAAATATTATAAGTTTATATGCTGATGAATATGTATATGCTGGTGGTGCACATGGCTCTACTATAAGAAGTTCTCAAAATTGGAATATGTCTACTGGTAGTCAGTTTCTACTTTCTGATTTATTTAATAATGATTGCTTATATGTTATTTATATATTGAAAGAGATTTTTCATCAAATTGAAATACAAATAGAAAATGAAGCAGGTTCGTATTTTGAAAATTATG
>CANQOU010000039.1 GCA_947625565.1 uncultured Clostridia bacterium | reverse complement strand
TTGTATCATCCAAGATGCTACGGGGTCTGTTGCAACCTCTCCGGATTATATTTACGGAACCGTCAGTTTTCTTTTGAACGTCAAGACCTTCTTGTCCTGAAATTGTATCTGTTTCACGGAATGTTAATATGTTTCTTGTTGGATATATTTTTCTTAAGTGCAACTCGAATGCTGTTTCTTGAACCCTTATGTTCATTGTTTCATATATATTTTCAATCATACCCATTAGCATTGTTGTTTTACCACAACCTTGCTCACCTGTGATTGAAATAATTCTAGCTCCTTTTACTAAATATTTTAATAATTCAATAGATTCTTCACATCCTGGTTCACCTTTAAACCATTGTTCTAGTGTTGAACGTTTAACATCGAATTTTCTTACAAAGAATGCCCATGTTTCTGAGAAACTTGGTCTTACAACAACAACACGAGAACCGTCTTTCATTTCATTGATTTTATAACCATTTGTGTCTGATAATTGTCCTGGGTTATTGTATTTATATATATTTTGACATACTCTTTTTAATTCTGCTTCTGTTCCAAATGATAAAAATGCTAAACGTATTGATTTACCTTGGAAAAATATCCAAATACTATCACATGCTCTTGGAACTTTGTGTTCTGCTACTTGATTTAAGTAATCTCCGCCATCAGTTTGTGCAACCTGACTTAAAAAGCTTTCTGGTAAACCTGAAACACCGCCTGATACTCCATCTATGTTCATATCTCTTACTTCATCTATAGAACTATATCCTTTGTAGTGTTGATAAATACGTTGAACAACAACAGATAGCTTATCTTGAAAAGATAATTGAACATTTTCTTTTTCATAAATATCTGAAATTTCTTGTGATGTTATTACATATGATGGTTTTGTATCTCCTTCAACATATTTTAATTCTGCTAAATTATATTTTTTTATCATTTCTGTAAGTGCTTCATATCCAAAATCTTTTTTGTATAGATAAATTAAAATATCAAACTTATCTTGAGCTGTTAATAGTGAAGGTACATCAAATGGAATTGCTTTTGAAACATTTGTCTCATTAACTCCATATTCAGTAGAAAGTAAATCATATATAAGCTCTTTTATATATTTTTTATCATTTACATCTCCATATGTACAACCTTTTAATGCTTTTTTTAACTCATACTTTTTATTTTTTCTTCTTTTTAATTCTTCTTCTGAAAGTCCAATGTCATAAAGATTGACTTTTGTAATTTCATCCAATCTTCTTTTAACAAATTTTTTCATTGTATCTAAAGTATAAGTTTGGTCATCGACATTTAAGGTATCTTCTGCAGCTTGTGTTTTTTGTTTTTTGATGTAATAATAAATTGTAAATCCTGCGACAACAACAACTACTATAGTTAATAAAATATTGGTAATTGTCATTTGTTTTGCCCCTTTCTATAAGATATTTGCTTGTATTTCCTGTAATCTATAAATAATATTCTCTGTTGCTCTTTTAACTTCTTCTATAAAAAATGCATTTCTGTCATCTTGGTCATAGAATTTTTTGAAACGTAAGAATAAGTCTGGCACTTGTGCCTCCTCTGCTGCTTCAAAAAATAATGTATTATATGGTATTGTCAATATTTGATTTTTTTCTTTTAAAAATCTTGATATGTTTTTAGAATTGAATTTTGAATATTTATCATATCTTCCTATTAGTAGCAATGTTTTTGGAGATTTTAGTAATGGATTTGTTTCTTTTGTTTCTTGGAATTTTTTAATTGTTGATAGTCTTTGGTTTAGGTTTAAAATTATAATGTCTGATTGTTTTAAAATCTGTTCTCTGATATTCTCTGGTACATTATAATCCAAATCTACAAATACACGGTCATAATAGTGGCTTGCGGCTTCAATAATATTAGGATATAAACTAAACAAACGAATATTTTCTAATTTCATTGCTTCTGTGTCATAATGTGCATCTTGATTTCCTAATAATATTTCTAGTCTATCTTTAAATACAACTTTTGTATAATTTGTAATAATCTCAGGAGTAATTTTGTTACTCCTAAACATTTTACTTAAACCTTTAATTCCATTTTCAGTTTCTAAAGCTTTTGTATTTGGTCCAAAAATCCCCAAATTAATTTTTGCTTTTTTATTTTCCTCCCAGAAACAAGTTTCTAGTCTATCTTTTTTATCTGTTGTAGAAATTACCAATATTCTATTATTATGTTCTATAGCCATATGTGTAGCAATTGCAGCTAAAGACATTGTTTTTCCTGTTTCTGTATTTTCATTATTCCAAAATGTAATAACTGACATAGCTATACTCCTTTTTCTATAGTTTTTATTGCTTTTCTAATTGCACTTTCACTTTTGTCTCCTAATATTACATTAGCAATAGCAATCAGTCCCTCTTTATATTGTGCGCTTAATTTTTTTAATTTTATTTTTTCCACTCTTTGATTTTCCATTAGTACTGTTAAATCTCCATTTTCTATTGGAAAATATACTTTATATTCACTCCATATCATTTTCATTCCTTGAGATAGGAAATTTAAATATTCTTCTTCTTCACTAAGGACTTCTTTTGAAAATAATACTTTTATTAAATCTATTGGTTTTTTCATTGTTGCTAAAATTTCAAGTCCTTTTTTTAGTGAGTACACGTCAAATGCCGTTACAAAAAAGTTCTTCTTTGCGTTTTCTAATTGAAATTCTTCTATTCTTTCAGCAGTATCAGCATCCACTATTACAATATCATATGGTAATTCTTCTGCAATACTAAGATATTGTTTTATTTGGTTTAAGTTATTAAAGCCAACTGCTACATCTATGTCTTCAAAATTTGTCACATATGAAACAGTAGGATTTATAAATGGTACAACGTATTTTGCCTTTTGAGTGACTGTTGAATCAATCATAAGCACTTTCTTGCCCATTCCTGTTAATATTTTTGATACATTTAATAGTAAATCCGTTTTATCATATACCCCTATAAAGCCTATTGTATCCATATTTTCCCTTCTTTCGTTTTTTATTCTCCTGTACTTAATCCATCCAAGTATTTTTGTCTTTCTTCTTGTGTTTTTGTTATACTTTCTTGAACTTTTGATTTTACTGCTTCATCAGCTGTTTCTAAGCTATTTTGAATATTTTGATTTATTCTATCTCTTTGGCTTTGATTATAACGATTTCTTAATGCTTGCATCCATTCTTGTACTATATTTGGATTTGCTTCCATTAGTCTTCCAACTTCTGTGTTAACTGGATATGTTGGTGTAGCTGCTGCTTGTATTCCTGGTTCTGTATATATTGTTGCATATAGTTTTGAACCTTCTGTTTTAAATGCATCCATTATTGCACTACTCATTGATAAGATATCTATTTCTGACAAGTTCATCCAAATTGTTTCTGATGAATCAGCATCACCTACAGTTGGAATTGTAACTTCTTTCTTTGATATAACAATATAGTCTTCTCCTGATGGCATACTAAGTCTTATATCAATATAATCTCCTGTCTGAAGTTGTGTTGGTAGTACAACAACATTGTATTCTTGCTTTCTAACATCATTAGATGTTGTATTATTTCCCTTTGTAATAAATTCTCTTGTCAAAACAGTATTGGCATTCATTGATACTTTTGCAAGTACAGGAATTGTATTTAATTCAATATATTTTTTCTCGTTATTTTCTTCTATATAGTAGTTAACTTGTCCTTCTGCTCCAAGTACATCTTCTGTTTTTAGTTGAGTTGCCTTACCATTTATTGTTATGTATAAAGTTTGTTGTCCATTTTCTATTTTACTAGAAACAGTATTACCTTCTTTATCTTGCAAAGAATAGTTTTCTAGTGTATCTACATCTCCTATGGCGTTATTTGGTATCATTGTTGAATATACTTGTTTTGATGTTAACATATCTGATGTTATAATTTGACCAGATTTCACATCTTGATTTAATAAATATATTGTTTTTTGTAGTTTCTTATCTGCTGCTTCCTTATCTTGATAATTTTTTAATTGTATAAATAAAAACGCAATAATCGCTCCTGTTATAATTAACATTAAAAGCATTCCTAAAATAAATGAATTTCTTGCTTTTCTTTGTAATGGATTACTTGCCATGACAAAATTCCTCCTTTAATTTTCTGTTTTTATAATTTTTGTCTCTATTTTATTTTATCTCATAAATATACAAAAATCAACAGAATTCTATGTTGTTACAAAAAGTTCATATTGTTGTAATATTTTTGTAATATTTGTTTTTGTTATTTAAAAATTTGAAATAATTTCCTGTTTATTTTCTTAAATTTTGCAAATGATAGTATTAGAAAAAGCAAATGTTTTTTTCTAGAAATTTATATTTGCAGGAGGTGAAATAAAATGGCAAATAATAGTAACAGAAAATTAGTTCCAGAAGCTATGTCAGCTTTAGACAAATTCAAATATGAAGTTGCTTCAGAAGTTGGTGTAACATTAAAAGACGGATACAACGGTGACCTTTCTTCAAAAGATGCTGGAAAAATCGGTGGTAACATGGTTAGAAAAATGATTCAACAAGTAGAAAGCCAAATGAAATAGTTTTAACTACGTTTATTTGATATAGACTGCGCAGGAAGTTAAATTTTGTTTTTATTACATAATAAAGGCAGGATTTGATTTCCTGCCTTTATTATCCAATTATTTCTTTTACCCATTGATTTTCAACTATATCTTTTTTTCGATATATTGATAAAATTAAAGTTAAACTAATCATATTCATAATTAGATTTACTCCACCATATGATACAAATGGTAAGTTGAAATTAGTCTCTATCCATAAATTTAAATTCAATAAAATATTAAATATACTTTGCAATATAAACATACTTCCGATTCCTATTGTCAGCATTTTACCATAGCTGTCTTTAATTTTTATATAATTCATTACAAGCTTAAAACTAAAAAGTAAAACAGCTATTGCAATTCCTAAGCTTGCTGCCCAGCCATAATGTGCTAAAATTGATATAAATGCAAAATTTGTTCCCTCATCGAAAAGTTCTATCGCATCACTCATATTTTCTGCTTCTCCAAATACCTTTGCTGAATTTATTATTTGTTTTCTATTTACTCCTAGCCATCCTCCTCCTTGTGGGTCTAACTCCGGATTAAATGAAATTTGTATCCTATTAGAAAGTCCAACTCTATTATATGGTGTAAGTATTAACATTATCCCTATTACTGGAATAATCCACAATATAGCAATATATTTTTTGTTTTTTATTTTAATACTTGCCATTATCATATATGTTAAAAATAGAACAAAAGCAGAGGTTACAGATGGTATTTCCATTAAAATTACAAGTGATATAATACCTAAAACAATTATTTTTACTACATTCATATTTATGTTTTTTCCATATATTTGCATTTTTACTTTATTTTCCTTATTTACATTTTGTAAAAATCCGGCAAATGCAATTATATATAAAGGTACTGCAATTGCAGTAGGTGGAAAAGTAACATATCCTATTGAAAGATGTGGAATTCCATTTATCATAATACCTTTATAAAATGCAAAAAATATACTACATGTTGCAATTATATAAATTATTCCTGCATATTTATTTAATTTTTTGTAATCTACAAAATATATTGCAAAGCTCGCTATTATTCCAATTATTAAGAAAAATATAAATTTCATAGTGGATGGTACAATATGTTCACTTCTAATGATTGATACTACTAGTCCAAAGCTAATTAGAATAACTGCTAGTACAACTAATTTCCAATCTAGTTTTGGTTTATGTATTTTATTCAATTGTTTTCCTATTTTCTCTGCCTCTCCCATTTCAATAATTGCCTTTTCTTCTGCTAATTTTTCTTCCATTCCTTCTTTTAAAAATTCTTCTTTTGCATCTTCTATATGATTTTCTAGTTCTTCTGCTATGTTTTGTCTTATAGGTTTATATTTTATTTGTTCACATACACAATTAATAAATTCCTTGATTTGCAAATGAAACACCTCCTAAAACTTGATTTATTCCATTGCTAAATTCCTTCCATTCTTCCTTTTTTTCTTTTAATTGTTTTTTTCCTTTTTCTGAAATTGCATAATATTTTCTTTTTTTCGTTGTTGATTCATCCCAGTAAGATATAATATATCCATTTTCTTCTAAGCTATGTAATATAGGATATAAAGTTCCTTCCTTTAATTCAAATACATTTTGTGATTTTTCTTTTAGCTTTTTTATCATTTGGTATCCATACATATTGTCACTTTTTAATAGTTCTAGCACAAGCATAGTCGTACTTCCTTTTACTAATTCTTTGTTAAATTTCATATTCTCACTCCTTTTTATATACCTAGATTTACTATGTATTTTTGTACATTGTATATCTAGGTATCTTTTTTTGTCAATAGTTTTTTAATATTTTTTATTTAGTATTATGTAGATCATTCTTTGTTTTATTGTATTTTTAAATCGTTTGTGCTATAATATATTCGTAACTAGTAAACTGTTGCTTATTATATGAGGAGGTATTATTATGTCATTCTATCACGAAGATGAAAAAGGTTACCAGAAGGACAAGTATGAAAATTATGCATCCAAAGAAGAAGTTGACAAGGCCGTAGCAAATGGTGATTTGCGTCGTTTCAACAATGACAAGTTTGTCTATGACCCCTCTACTGGCCAGGAATATTGGGCAGATGGAACAAAAAGAAAGTAATAAGCACAGTAAGAGGCAGGATTTTTCCTGCCTCTTATATTTTTTCTTTATATTTCTTTAAACGCCTCTCCTAGTTGTTCATTTATGACTAAATCCGCAATATTATCATAAGGTGTAGCATCTTTATTTATTAGTACCAAATTTCTTCCTTTAAAATAGTTAATCAATCCACTTGCTGGATATACTGTTAAAGAAGTCCCCCCTATTACTAATAAATCTGCATTTTGTATTGCTCTTATTGAATTTTTTAGAGTTTCTTCATCAAGTCCTTCTTCATATAAAACTACATCTGGTTTTATTATACCTCCACAATTACATTTGGGTATATCTTTACTATAAAAAACATCCTCAGCATTATAAAATTGTCTACATCTCATGCAATAGTTTCTTAGAACACTTCCATGTAATTCATACACATTTTTAGAACCTGCTTTTTGATGTAATCCATCTATATTTTGCGTTATTACTGCTTTTAATTTTCCTCTTTCCTCTAGTTTTGCTAATTTAAAATGTGTTATATTAGGCTCATATTTTAAACTATTCATTTTTTCTTTATAAAATTTATAAAATTCTGATGTGTTTTCCATAAAAAAGCTGTGGCTTAATATTGTTTCTGGTGGATATTTATATTTTTGATTATATAATCCATCTTTACTTCTAAAATCTGGAATTCCACTTTCAGTAGAAACTCCTGCTCCTCCAAAAAATACTATGTTATTGCTTTCATTTATTAACTGTTTGAATTTTTCTATTTTATCATTCATATTTTTTCGCCTTCCTTTAAAAGGATATTATCATAAAAGCAGATAATTTTCAATTTTAATTATCTGCTTTTTTATTTATTTTTCTAAATATGATTCATCTGCTCCTCCAATGATTTCTCCTGTGGTTACATCTACAAATATTGATTTTGTATTATATTTACATAAGTCATCCATATCTAATTCTCCTTGTACATAATGAATACTTACATTCCATACTCTTCTTGCTATATTTTCTTCTTGTTTGTATTTTGGATAAAATTCTATTGTACCATCTTCTTTTTCTTGTCCATTTGGATAAGGATATTTACCTCCATTTTGTTCCCAAGCATATATCCATGAATTCATTCCTCTTACTTCTAATTTTGTTGTTACAAAATCAACTTGATTATTAGTTAATGTTTTATCTTTTTCTAAAGCAATTTTTTCTGCTTCTTCTTGTGTAATTACTGTTGGATTGTTTTCAAAATTTACATCTTCATTTGCAATAAACATACTGTCAATTCTTAAATTTCCCTTTTCTATTAAAAATCTTAATTCTACTCTTTCAAAATAACTAAGTGCCCCATCATAATTTTTGCAATAAGTTACGCTCCACTCATCAACTTCTTTATTTTGAAATAAATGTGGCATTTCTTTTATTTCCTTTATTTTATATTCTCCTTGGAGTTCAAACATTTTTAATAGCTTATCTGCTTGCTTTTTAGCTTCTTCTTCAGTTATTTCATCAGATGTTATTTTATCATATTCATATTTCAAATCTTTATTTTCAAAATCTACAACTTTTCCATTTTCTGCATTTACTGCTATATGTATTCCTTTATTTATATTTTTATTTGTTGTAAAGTAATATACAAGTTCAGCACCCACTATATAATTTTTCTTAAGTTCTTTTGTTACAAATTCTTGCTTTTCATATTCTAATTTTTCTATAAATTTATTTGCTATTTCATTTGCAATATTTATATCTATTGTTTTTTCTTTATCTTCACTTGATATTTCTTGAGATTTTGCAAATTCTTCCTTCTGATTTTCTATATCATTTTCAAATTCTTCATATGATTCATATTTTTTTGGTTCTTTAAAAATTTTTTGATATGTTATTGTTGCTGCATATCCTACACCAGCAGTTAAACTTATTGATAATAAAAATACTGCAACCATTTTTAAAATTTTTACTTTTTTCATATCTTCTTCCTTCCTTATATTAGATAAGATAACTTTTAAGTTTTTCTTTTTATCATATTGCTCATCTAAATATTCAATTACTATATTATTTTTCAATTACTTCACCTCCAAAATTCTTTTTTAATTTTTTTATCATTCTATATAGGTTACTTTTTACAGTTGACTCATTTTGCTCTAATTGTTCTGCTATTTCTTTTAATGTCATATCTAACATAAAATGCATATAGAAAATTTTTGCAATGTTTTTATCTTCAGTTTTTATATATTTCCAGATGCTTTCTATATTGTTTTTGGTTATAAAGTCTGTTTCAATGTCAATTCCGAGCATCTATATCAATTGTAATTTCTTCTTCAGCTTTTTCTTGATATATAGAGGTAGTTTTTGATTGATTTTTAGAATTTATGCATTTTCTTATTTTATTTCTAGCTATACCTATAATAAAAGCTTTCTTATCTTGTATTTTTTTATTTTCCTTTAATGCCCAATAAAAATCCATGTATGTTTCTTGTATAATATCATTTACATCATCTAAGTCTGAGCATTTTAAGATAACATATTTTAGTATTAAATTATATGTTTCAGCATATATTTGTTCAAATTCTTTTAAGATTTTATGAGTACTCATTTTGCCCTCCTATTATATAAGTTCTTAAAAAATATGAAAAAGTTTCAGTTTTAAAAAAATTGAGTAAGAAAATAAATTCTTACCCAAGTGACATACTCCCACCATTTAAGAAGTGGGGCTTCTCGCTCGACAACACTAATATGCTGAGCATAAACGAGCTATCTCCGTGTGTCCCACGGTTCTATTTATT
>CANQOU010000038.1 GCA_947625565.1 uncultured Clostridia bacterium | reverse complement strand
AGGGGTATAGTGTTAATGGTAGCACATCGGTCTCCAAAACCGCCTGTGAGGGTTCGAATCCTTCTACCCCTGCCATATAGAAAAAGTCTAGAAGTAATTGATATATCAACATTCCAGACTTTATTTTTTAGATTTCTTTATTAAGCTTTCTATGACTTTATATTGTTTCAATAGTTTTAAAAATCTTATATATCTTTTAAAAGTGAATCAATAGCTTTTAATTTTTTATCGATATCTTGCTTATGATGGATAACGGCTAATATATATATAGTTTCATTGTCAATATAATATAAAATAGAGTGTTCCTTATATACTAGCTTCCTAATCATATATTTTTTTATATAATGGTAAATACGGCCAAGTTTTGGAAATGTCTTTAATTGTTGTGAATATTCAAAAAGATGCATTATATATTCAGAAACATTGCTTTTTTTTGAAATTAATCTAAAATCATTTAAATCAGCAATAGCAGGCTTAGTCCATTTAATTACCATTTTTTTAGTTCCTCCAAAACTTCTTCCTCTGTTAAGACATCACCATTTTCAACTGCGTTTAAACCTTGTTCAATTTTTAATTGCATATATATAGCATCCATAATTTCTTTAAAAGTAGCTGTTTCTGACATATTGCTTGTTACTTCTAAAATTAATTCACGTATCATAATAAATCCTCCTATACAAAATAATAATAGCATATAAATCTAATAAAATCAAGTTTTCTAAGATTAAGTATTGACATTTAATAAAAATTGTTATATTATTTTATAAACTTAAAATAGAGAGACATTTGTTTTAATAGATATAGTTAGTTTTACCAATTATATAATTGCTATGAAAAAGAAAAAATATGAGAATGTTATTTTTCAGAGAGCAAGTAATGGTGAGATACTTGCAAATAACACATATGGGGAGCTTTGGAGCAATATTAGAAATTAAGGTGCTTAAAACTTAAAAGTTTTAAGAATTAGGGTGGAAACGCGGAAATTTTACTTTCGTCCCTAGCTTATAGGCTAGGTATGAAAGTTTTTTTATATAAAAAATAAAAGGAGGAATTTATATGTTAAAATCAATGGAAACACTTGTTAGTCTATGTAAAAACAGAGGATTTATATATCCTGGTTCAGAAATTTATGGAGGATTGGCTAATACATGGGATTATGGACCATTAGGAAATGAACTAAAAAATAATGTAAAAAATGCTTGGAGAAAAAAATTTATACAAGAGCAAAAAGATATTGTTGGATTAGATGCAGCAATATTAATGAACCCAGAAACTTGGGTAGCTTCAGGCCACGTAGGAGGATTTTCAGACCCATTAATTGACTGTAAAGAATGTAAAACAAGGCATAGAGCAGATAAACTAATTGAAGAATGGGCGCATAGCCAAGGAAAAGACATGATAGCAGATGGTATGTCTGATGAAGAACTAACAAATTTTATATCAGAAAATAATATTCCATGTCCAAATTGTGGAAAAACAAATTTTACAGGAATTAGAAAATTTAATTTAATGTTTAAAACATTCCAAGGTGTTACAGAAGATACAACAAGTCAAATATATTTAAGACCAGAAACAGCACAGGGAATTTTTGTAGACTTTAAAAATGTAATTAGAACATCTAGAAAAAAAATGCCAATGGGAATTGCTCAAATTGGTAAAGCTTTTAGAAATGAAATAACACCAGGAAACTTTACATTTAGAACAAGAGAATTCGAACAAATGGAATTAGAATTTTTTTGTAAGCCAGGAACTGACTTAGAATGGCATAAATATTGGAAAGACTACTGTGAGAATTGGCTATTATCATTAGGAATGAAAAAAGAAAATATAAGATTAAGAGACCATTCAAAAGAAGAACTAGTATTTTACAGTAAAGCAACAACCGATATTGAATTCAAATTTCCATTTGGATGGGGAGAATTATGGGGAATTGCAGATAGAACAGATTATGATTTAACACAACATATGAATCACTCTAAGCAAGATTTATCTTATCAAGAACCAGAAACAAATGAAAAATATGTACCATATGTAATTGAACCATCTTTAGGAGCAGATAGAGTTGTACTTGCTTTTCTTTGCAATAGCTATGACGAGGAAGAAATTGCAGAGGGAGACACAAGAGTGGTATTGCATTTACATCCAGCATTAGCACCATATAAAGTGGCTGTACTTCCATTATCTAAAAAATTATCAGAAAAAGCAGAAGAAGTTTACCAAAAACTATCTAAAAGCTTTATGTGTGATTATGACGAAGCAGGAAGCATAGGAAAACGCTATAGAAGGGAAGATGAAATAGGAACACCATATTGTGTAACAATAGATTTTGATACATTAGAAGATAATACTGTAACAATTCGTGAACGTGATACTATGGAGCAAGTAAGAGTTAATATAGATGAGTTGGAAAAATGGATTAACGAAAAAATTACATTTTAATAAAAAAAGCCCAATTTTTAAAGTTGGGCTTTAGTTATATAAATCCTTTTCATATAAATCTTCTATATATACATCCTTTTCTTCAAAATTATCAATAAATCCAATTTTAGCTACATGTTGGGTAACTCCTTGTATCCAAACAGGTCTATCTTGATAAAAAACATCAGGCTTTTCCTCATTATCCAAAATGGAATGAACTCTCTTTAAATCCATAAAAATACCTCCTTTGTATATATTAAATATATCCAAAAAAGAAAAAAATATAACCTAAAATAAAAAAGTTCAAAATATTAAAACTTTTGTTTGACATTTTTTTGTTTGTATGATAGAATATAAAAAAATCGAGAAATGGAGTGATAGATATGCCAAAAAAGAAAGAGGAATTAAATAAAAGGGAAAAAGCAATTTTAAAATTCATTGAAAAACAAATTATGAAGGATGGATATCCACCATCAGTTAGAGAAATTGGACAAGCAGTAGATTTGAAATCAACAGCAACTGTACATGGATACTTAGAAAAACTAGAGAAAAAAGGATATATTAAAAAGAAAGATAAAAAAGGAAGAACATTAAGATTATTAAAAGGAACAGCAGGAGAAACAAAAACTACATCAAGCAAGGATTTTTATACTCAAAAAGAATTAGTAGATGTACCAGTAGTAGGTAAGATTACTGCTGGAATGCCAATTTTAGCAGTAGAAAATGTAACAGATACATTTCCAATTCCAATTGACTTTGTTGGTAATTCAGACTGCTTTATGCTAACTGTTAGAGGGGAAAGCATGATTGAAGCAGGAATTCTAGATGGAGATTACATATTAGTAAAAAAGCAAAGTAGTGCAAATAATGGTGAAATTGTTGTAGCATTGATAGAAGATGAAGCAACAGTAAAAACATTTTATAAAGAAAAAGACCATATTCGTTTACAACCAGAAAATAGTACAATGGATCCAATAATTGTACCAAACTGCGAAATTTTAGGAAAAGTTGGTGGAGTATTCAGAAAAATGTAGTTAACCAATAAAATTATAAATGGGGGAGCAAGTTTATATGCTCCTTTTTTGTATTCACATAAAATTCACAAAGCAAATATTGACAATAGATTTGATATAGCATATAATAAAAAAATAGGTAAAATAATGGTACAGGAGGAAAAAAATGTTAAAAGTATTAAAAAACCTTAAGTATTCCTTTTGGAGTGTTCTTATTATAATAATATTTTTAGTAATACAATCACAAACAGATTTAGCTTTGCCAGAATATACGTCAAAAATTGTAAATGTAGGAATACAATCAGGTGGAATAGAAGATTCAGTTCCAGAAGTAATAGGAGAAAAGGAACTACAGTTAATAAAGCTATTAGCTTCAAGTGAAGATATTTCACAAATAGAAGATAGCTATATTAAAGCAACAGAAAATTTAAATAAACTTGAAATAAAAAGAGCAGAAGAACTTTTAGGAAAAGACTATAAAGAAAAAGATGCATATATTTTAAAAGATATAGACCAAAAAGAAAGAAAAGAATTATCAGATAAAATGACAATGCCTGTTTTAGGAATTGTAGCAGTAGATAATTTAAATATTCCAGAAACAATTTCACAAGAACAAATGATGCAAATGCTAGAACAATATAAATCTAAAACAGATGGAATGGAAGAATCTATAAAAAATCAAGCAGCAATAGCAGGAGTAAAATCTATTTACGAAAAATTAGAAGTTAATACAGATAAAATTCAAAATAGATATATTTTTGAAACAGGTTTGCAGATGCTTGGTATTTCACTTATTACTATGATATCAGCAGTAACAGTTATGCTATTCTCTGCAAGAGTAGCTGCAAAATTAGGAAAAACATTAAGGGAAAAAGTATTTAAGAAAGTAATAAACTTTTCAACAAAAGAACTAAGAGAATTTTCAACAGCATCACTAATTACACGTAGTACAAATGATATTCAGCAAATACAACAATTATTAGCAATATTATTTAGAGTTGTAGTTTATGCACCAATTATTGCAATAGGAGGATTTGTAAAAGTTTTAACTTCAACAGATAATGTACTTAGCTGGATTATTGCTGTTGTAATAATAGCAACATTATTTGTTGTTGCAACTTTATTTATTATTGTAATGCCAAAATTCAAAAAATTGCAAACATATGTAGATAACTTAAATGGTGTAGCAAGAGAAATCTTAACAGGATTGCCAGTTATAAGAGCATTTAATAAAGAGAAAAAAGAAGAAGAAAGATTTGGAAAAGCAAATACAGATTTGAAGAAAGCAAATATTTTTGTAAATAGGGCAATGTCATTGATGATGCCACTTTTGATACTAATTATGAACATTGCAATGATACTAGTTATTTGGTATGGAGGACATAGTGTTGATGAAGGCATCTTACAAGTAGGAGATATGATGGCATTTATTCAATATATGATGCAAATTGTAATGAGTTTCTTAATGATATCAATGGTATCAATCATGTTACCACGTGCTTCTGTATCAGCTAAACGTATCAATGAAGTTTTAGAAACAGAGCCAAATATAAAAGATAAAAAAGAAGTAAAGAAATTTGACGAAACTAAAAAAGGACTAGTAGAATTTAAAAATGTATCATTTAGATATCCAGATGCAGATGCTGAAATATTAGAAGATATAAATTTTGTTGCGGAACCAGGAAAGACAACTGCAATTATAGGTAGCACAGGTAGTGGTAAATCTACAGTGGTAAACCTTATTCCAAGATTTTATGATGTTACAAGTGGAAGTATATTAGTAGATGGTGTTAATATAAAAGATGTATCTCAAAAAGATTTAAGAAATATTATAGGATTCGTACCACAAAAAGGAATCTTATTCTCAGGAACTATTGAGTCTAATATTAAATATGCAGACGAAAATTTATCAGACGAAGCAATGGAAGAAGCAGCTCTAATTGCACAAGCAACAGAATTTATTGAAGATAAAGAAAAGAAATACAAAGAAGAAATTGCTCAAGGAGGTACAAACGTATCAGGTGGACAAAAGCAACGTTTATCAATTGCTAGAGCCATAGCAAAAGACCCAGAAATTTACATATTTGACGATAGTTTTTCAGCATTAGATTTTAAAACAGATAGTAAATTAAGAGAAGCATTAAATAAAAAGGCAAAAGATAAAACAGTAATAATTGTAGCACAAAGAATTAGCACAATTTTAAATGCAGACCAGATTATTGTTTTAGAAGAAGGAAAAATAGTAGGTAAAGGAACACATAAAGAATTAATAAAAAATAATGAAATATATAGACAGATTGCTTTATCACAACTATCAGAAGAGGAACTAGGAGGTGAATAAAATGCCAGGACCAATGGGAAGAGGCAGGCATGTGCAGACAGTAGAAAGAGCAAAAGACTTTAAAGGCACTGTAAAAAAGCTTATAAAAAATTATATGTCAAAATATAAAGTAGCAATGGTTATTGTCATTTTATTTGCCATAGCAGGAACAGTATTTGAAATTTTAGGACCAAGAATTTTAGGTGATGCAACAACAGAAGTATTTAATGGATTTATTAGTAAGTTATCAGGTGGTACTGGAATTGATTTTGGAAAGATAGGACAAATTTTATTAACTTTGCTTATATTATATATTCTAAGTGTAATATTTTCGTTTATACAAGGAATTGCAATGACAGGAGTATCACAAAAATTAACATATAAAATGCGTGAAGATATTTCAAAGAAAATAAATCATTTACCAATGAAATATTTTGACAAAAAGACTAATGGAGAAGTATTATCTATTATTACAAACGATGTGGATACTTTAAGTATGAATTTAAATCAAAGCATTACGCAGATTATAACATCAATTTGTACGATTATTGGAATTCTAATTATGATGTTTTCAATTAACTGGCAAATGACATTGATTTCACTTGCAATTTTGCCAATAGCATCTGGAATTGTAGGAATTATAGTTAAGCATTCGCAAAAATATTTTGAAAAACAACAAGAATATTTAGGACATGTAAATGGTCAAGTAGAAGAAATTTATTCAGGATTAACAGTTGTGAAAGCATTTAATGGTGAAGAAAAAGCAACTAAAAATTTTAAAAAAGCAAATCAAGAACTATACCATTCTGCTTGGAAATCACAATTTTTCTCTGGACTAATGCATCCAATTATGAATTTTATAGGAAATATTGGATATGTAGCAGTTGCAATAGTAGGTGGATATTTTGCAATAAATGGTATAATTACAGTAGGCAATATACAAAGCTTTATTGCATACAATAAACGTTTTACACAACCAATAAATCAAATTGCACAAATTTCTAGCATGTTGCAAGCAATGATAGCTTCAGCAGAAAGGGTATTTGAATTTTTAGAAGAACCAGAAGAAATAGAAACTACAAAAGGAAACATAGACACAGAAAACTTGCAAGGAAATATTAAATTTGAAAATGTTAAATTTGGATATAATGAAAACCAAACTATAATAAATAACTTTAATAGTGAAATCAAACAAGGTCAAAAAATAGCAATTGTAGGACCAACAGGAGCAGGAAAAACTACAATCGTAAAATTGCTAATGCGTTTTTATGATGTAAATGAAGGTGCAATACTAGTAGATGGACATAATGTAAAAGACTTTGAAAGAGGAAATTTACGTAGAATGTTTGGTATGGTTTTACAAGATACTTGGTTGTTTGGAGGAACTGTTAAAGAAAATATTAAATATGGAAAAGAAGATGCAACAGATGATGAAGTTATTGAAGCAGCAAAAGCAGCACATGTACATCATTTTATAAAAACATTACCAAATGGATATAATTCAATATTAAATGAAGAAACAAGTAATATATCTGCTGGACAAAAACAGCTTATGACAATTGCAAGAGTTATTTTGGCAAATCCAAAAATTTTAATTTTAGATGAAGCAACAAGTTCAATAGATACAAGAACTGAAATTCAAATTCAAGCAGCAATGGATAATTTAATGAAGGGAAGAACAAGCTTTATAATTGCTCATAGATTATCTACAATAAAAAATGCAGACTGGATTTTAGTAATGAACCATGGAGATATTGTTGAACAAGGAACACATACAGAATTACTAGAAAAGAATGGATTTTATGCGGATTTATACAATAGCCAATTTGAAGTAGAAGAATAATTACAAAAGGGACTCTGATTTTCAGAGTCCCTTTCTGTGGGCGTATGGAATAATTGTGTAACATTGGCAAGGAGGAATGATTTAAACATGAAAAGAAGCTGAGACGGTTCTTTTTTTTACGCCCACAATAATGTAGAGGCATATAGCGACTACGTAACCAATTATATAGTATTTTTTTTATTATGTCAAATTTTATTTAAATATATTTTTAAAGCATATAGTTTACTAGCATAAGTTTGCACAACATTGCGTAATATATATCGTTCTTGAGACATATTTTTTGAATCACTATATGCTTTACCTTGAAAGGTATATAAAATTGCCTTCTCTAATTCAAAACAAAATTGATTATATGCTTGCTCTACTGAAGATGTCTCAATAGCTAATTGAATTAACTGTTTAACATCATTTATACTATATACTTGTTTTAATATAAAGATAACAATTAAGTAAGCAATATGTTCACGATTATACTTTTTATTAACAGGTGGCTTGATAACTTTATGTTTAACATAGTTATTTACCATTGTTTTTGTAACACAGGTAACTTCTTTTTCATTATCACTCTCTAAATAATGAGATAAATATTTTTCTAAAAAAGAAATTACTTGGTCTAAATATAATTCAATATCAGGAATATCATTCCAACGAGGTAAATGAAAATCTGTTATTTCTTTTTCTCTATTTAGTATACTAGTACCCATGTTTATCACCTTTCTTCTCAAGCATTTTATCATTTTTAGAATGATAAGTCAATTACTTGACACGTTATTATAAATATGATAATCTAGTATCGAATACTAGATAAAGGAGATAATTATGGGAAGAGAAAGATATTTTGAAGCTACAGAATTTGAAAATATTAAACAACTCATATATAATTCTGCAGAAAAATTTGCTGACAATATAGCTTTTGTTATTAAACATAAACAAGAAAAAGAAGTAACATATGAAAACAAGACATATAAAGAATTCTTACAAGATGTAAATTGGTTAGGAAGCAAGTTTTATGACCTTGGATTTAAAAATAAAAGAGTAGCTATTGTAGGACGTAATAGGTATGAATGGGTACTTACACATGTAACCAATTTGCTTGGTGGAATAGTATCAGTTCCTTTAGATAAGGAATTACAAATTGACGAATTAGAAAGCTGCTTAGAAAGAAGCAAAGCAGATGTTGTTGTATTTGATGAAAAATATACTGATATAATATCAGAAATAAAAGAACGTAATAATACTAATTTATCACAATATATTTGCATGTCAAAACAAGAAGGATATTTAGATATTCCAAAATTAGTAGAACAGGGAAAACAAATTTTAGAACAGGGAAATACATCATATCCAGATGCAGAAATAGATTCATACAAAATGAATATACTATTATTTACTTCAGGAACAACATCAAAATCTAAAGCAGTTATGCTATCTCAAAATAATATAGCTTCAAATATCTATGCAATGCTATTGGTAGAAGAAGTTTTACCAACAGATACAAATTTGGCATTTTTACCAATGCATCATATATTTGGTTCAACAGGAATGTTAGTTATGCTAGCAGCAGGTGTAAAAACAGCATTTCCAGATGGACTAAGATATATTGCTCAAAATTTAAAAGAATATCAAGTTTCTTTGTTTTTTGGCGTACCATTATTGGTAGAAGCAATATACAAAAAAATTGAACAAGGAATTGAAAAGCAAGGAAAAACTAAAATCGTAAATATTGCTAAGAAAATAAGTAATATATTATTAAAATTCCATATAGATATACGAAAAAAGCTATTTAAAAGTATTTTAGATGAACTAGGTGGAAATATGCGTTTTATCATATCTGGGGGAGCTCCACTTGATAAGCGAGTAGCACAGGGAATAAATGAACTAGGAATATATCTTGTTCAGGGATATGGATTAACAGAAACATCTCCAGTAGTTGCATCAGAAAATGCTAGGAAGTTAAAATATGGTTCAATTGGTATTCCTATGGATAATATAGAAGTTGATATTGTAGATAAAAATGAAGAAGGAATTGGTGAATTGAGAATTAAAGGACCAAATGTTATGCTAGGATACTATGAAAATGAAGAAGAAACAAACAAGGTATTGAAAGATGGATGGTTTTACACAGGAGATTTAGCATGTATAGATAAAGATGGATTTTTATTCATTTCAGGAAGAAAAAAAGATGTTATTGTATTAAAAAATGGTAAAAAAGTATTTCCAGATGAATTGGAGACATTAATCAATAGAATTGACTTAGTAGAAGAAAGTATAGTATATGGAATGCC
>CANQOU010000037.1 GCA_947625565.1 uncultured Clostridia bacterium | reverse complement strand
AGGTATTCTTAAAAGTTTTGCTTCATTTAAGATATTGTTATATTTATCAATTAACTTATCCTTTTCTTCTCCGGATTCTTTCTCGTCTATTTGTTTTCTTATACTGTTTATAGCATCATTCGCTACAATTAAAATTGCTACACCGTTTTTCAAATATTTTTGTAAATTATAGAAACCTTCATTGATTACTTTTGAGTCAAATGCTGGATTGTCTGTGTCTTGAAGAATTTGTGTATAATTATTTTTATATCTGTTTACCATTTCTTGCATTTTTGTTCTTAACTCACTTGAGTCTTGCTCTTGAAAACCATTTGCTATAAAAAATTCATTTATACTATCTTGATATTCGTTTATTAAGTTAGATACATCTTTTTCGTTAAAAATCCATCTTTTTATTTCTTGAACTTCTGGCATTTTTTGTTTTTCTTCTGGTACACTTGGTGTAGCTTGTGTTTTTTTTCTTTCATTTCTTTCTTGCTTTTCATTTAGAAATCTAACATCTGCTACTGGTCTTGCATTTTTCGTTGTTTGTTTTTCTTCTATAAGTTTAAAATTATCACTAATTGGTATTTGCAATTTTTTTGCTTCTAGTAAAAAATCATTGTATTCTTTAGTTACTTTTTCAAGATCTTTTTTATCAAATTCTATATATGTTTGTACTCTTAGTTGCTGCAAATATTTATCTATAAATTCTCCTAATTTCTTTTCATCTTTAAATACTTCGCCAAGTTCTTTAGTAAATTTTTTCAATTCTTCAAATGCTTCATTGAAATCTTTTGTAGATACATTTAACCCGTTTTCTCCCTTAATTATTTTCATAAATTCTTTCTGTTCTATATCAATGTCTTTAAAAATTTTAGTCATTATAACACTATCAGTAATCCCTTTTTTTGCAAAAAATTCATTTATCACATTTTTTTGTTCTTTAATAATCTGTTTTAATTCCTCTTCTGTAAAGTTTATTTTTTCTTCTTGTTGTTCTTGTGTTTCTTGCTTTTCTCGTTTTATTTCTAATTTTGGTGTCTCTTCTTTTTCCTCAGTTTGTTCTTCTTGTCTTTCACCCATAATCCCTAATTGTTCGGCCGTCTTTAATAGTTCTTCCTTGTTTTCAAATTCTTCTTGTACATGTAATACATCTTTTACTATATCATTGATATTCCATTCTTTGTATTCTTCAAACTCTTTAGACATTTTTTCTATTTGCGTTTTTGAAGATTTTGGATTATTTAATACTTTATCAAAAAGGATATATTGATTTTCTATTCTTTGATATATTCTATTTTCTAATTCTGTTCCTGTTGCAATTCCTTTAGTTTCAAAACTTCCTCTTATTTTGTCTTTTAGTTTTTTGGTTTCATTTTCTAAACTTTCTGCTGTATATCCAAGTGTTGGTTCTTTTTCACTTTCTGTTTTTTTAGCTTCTTTGTCACCATCTTCTTGTTGTTCTTGCTCTTCTGCATTTATTTCAGGTTTTTCTTCATTTTCTTCTAGTTCTATACTTAAAGAATATTTGGCAATAAGTTCTTCTGTCTCTTTCATTACATTTTCTGTATTTCTTTCAGCCTGTTGTCTATTTTTATATGCTTCATTATATTTTTCCCATAATTTAGTCCTACTTTTCGCAAAGTTTTTTAACCTTTGCATCTCACTTTTTTTTGCCTTTAATACTTGTTTCTTTGCCTCTTCTACATTACTACCTTCAATTTTATTTAAGCTATCTAATGATAATTTTAGATTTTCTATATTTTTCTTAGTTCCTCTAATTTGTTTGTTTTTTTCACGGAATTTTTCATATGCTTTTTCTTCTATTTTTTTTGCACTTTCTTCTTCTTGTTTTGCTTCTTGTCTGTTTTGTTCTATCGCTTCTAATAATTGTTTTTTTACAGCTGATATGTTTTCTGATATATTTTCTCTTTCTGTTTCATTTTCAGCTTCTTCTTGTTTTCTATCTTCTTCTAATTGATTTTTACTATTTTGATAGTTTTCCCCTGCATTTTTTAATTCTTGTTTTATCTCTTCAATTTTTTTATCTACTTCTTCATTATTAGCATTAACATCATCTATCTCTTCTTCAGTACTTCCTTCTGGTGCAGTTTGCTTCATACCTTCTAATCTTTCAATTTCTGCATTTAAGTCTGCTACATTTGAACTATATTGAGCTTCTAACTCAGATAATTTTTCATTATATTCGTTTCCTAGGTTTGATATTTTTTCTGATTTTTCCTCTAATTCTTGTTGTTTAATTACTAAATCATTTTCTATTTCATTTAAATTTACCATAATTTTCCCCTTTCGAATCACAGTTCTAGAAAATTTTATCATACAAAAATAATTATATCAAATTTTAGAAAAAAATACAATGATTTTATGTAAATTTTGTAGAATTTTAATGCTTTTTAACATTTTTGTAATATTATGGTAATAAATTAAGCTACTATTAGCTTAAAATTCATTTAAACTTCTAGTAGCATATTTTGAATATCTTTGTTTTTTATCTTTAATTTTTTGTCCTTCAAGCTCAGGCAATATTCCAAAGTTAGCATTCATTGGTTGAAACTTAGAGTTTTGGGTTGATATATATTTAGCTAATGCTCCTATTACTGTATTTTCAGAAAATATCACTTTTTCTTTTTTGTTTTTTAATTGATTTATTGCATTTAATGCTGCCACCATTCCAGAAGATATTGATTCTACATATCCTTCTACTCCCGTAATTTGTCCAGCAAAGTATATATTTGAATTACTTTTTAATTTATAAGTCTCATCTAATAAATTTGGTGAATTTAAATATGTGTTTCTGTGCATTACTCCATATTTTATAAACTCTGCATTTTCTAATCCTGGTATCATAGAAAACACTCTTTTTTGTTCTCCAAATTTTAAATTGGTTTGAAATCCTACTAAATTATATAAGCTTGCCTGTTTATCATCTTGCCTTAGCTGAACTACTGCATATGGTCTTTTTGCAGTTCTTGGGTTATCAAAGCCTACTGGTTTTAAAGGTCCATATCTTAAAGTATCTATGCCTCTTTTAGCCATTATTTCTATTGGCATACAGCCTTCAAAAATTTCTTGTTTTTCAAATTCATGTAATGTTACAACCTCTGCATTTATTAAAGCGTTAAAGAATTCTTCATATTCTTTTTGAGAAAATGGTAAATTTATATAACTGTTTTCCACATTTTCTAACCTATTGTTAATATCTATTCTTTTTTTCCATTCTTCTACTGTTTCGTTTTTTTGTTTTTCTTGCACATATCTATCTCCATAAAATGCAATATCAAAATTTATACTTTCTTTGCTCACAATTGGTGCTGCTGCATCATAAAAATATAGTTTATCTTGTCCTGTTATTTCTTGGATTTCTTTTGTAAGTGCTTCAGATGTAAGTGGTCCTGTACAAATAATTGTAATAGTATCTTGTGCTAAACTCTTTATAGATATATCTTTTCCTACTTCACAAGGAATGATTTCTATAAGTTTTTCTTTTTTTAATTCCTCTGTTACATTTTTAGAAAATATTTCTCTATCTACTGCTAGAGCTTGCCCTGCTGGTACTTTAGTTTCATCTGCTATTCGAATTAGCAAAGAATCTAGTCTTCTTAGTTCCTCTTTTAATAGTCCACATGCATTTGTTAATAAATTTGATTTAAAAGAATTACTGCATACTATTTCTGCTAGGTTTTCATTACTATGAGCAGGAGAAAATTTCTTTGGTTTCATTTCATATAGTTTTACTTTTATGTTTTGTTTTGCAATTTGATATGCTGCTTCACAGCCAGCTAAGCCTCCACCGATAATATTTATATAATCATTCATTTTCTATCTTTCCTTTATTTTAAGTAGTGAGCAGGAATTTCCTGCTCACCGTAACTATTTGTCAGTCTCTGCTTTCTTTTTCACAGCTCTGATTTCCAACTGTGCAAGAAGTTTTGCATGCCGACTGACAGGAGGTCTGGCACTCACCACAACCACCTTTTTTGAGCGTTTGAGAAAGTTTTTTGCTCGTCAGTGTTTTTACATGTTTCATCTTGTTCCTCCTCTCGCTAAAAAATAGTTACGATTTCTATTTAGAAATCATAACTATTATATCATATATATCTATTTTGTTCAAATTGATTTATTTAAATAAGTTCATTATTTCTTCTTTTGTTAGTTTGTTAATAAATGTAGTTTTTGTGCTTAATATATTATCTATAAGTTCTTCTTTTTTCATTTGTAACTCATAAATTTTCTCTTCAATTGAATTTTTAGTAATCAGTTTATATACTTGTACATTGTTTTTCTGTCCAATTCTATATGCTCTATCTGTTGCTTGATTTTCTGCAGATAAGTTCCACCAAGGGTCATAATGTATCACCATATCTGCTCCTGTTAAGTTTAATCCTGTACCTCCTGCTTTTAGTGATATTAAAAATATTTTTATATCTGGGTTTTCATTAAATTCGTCTACTAATTTTATTCTTTCGTCTACTTTTGTTGCTCCTGTTAATTTATAGTATGAAATATTTCTTGATTTTAATTCTTCTTCTATAAATTCAAACATTGATGTATATGTAGAAAATATCAATATTTTGTGTTCTGATGCTATTGCATTTTCTACTATTTCCATACATTGTTCTAACTTACTACTAGTTCCATTATATTTTTCTAAAAATAGTCCTGGATGGCAACAGATTTGGCGTAATCTAGTTAATAATGCTAATATTTTCATTTGACTTTTTTCAAATCCATTTATTTTGATTTCACTTGTTAATTCTTCTTTAGCTTGTGCTAAATATGTCAAATATATATTTTGCTGTTCTTCTTCCATTTCATTATTTAATATTGTTACCGTTTTTTCTGGTAATTCTGTTAATACTTCTTTTTTAGTTCTTCTCAATACAAATGGCTCTATTAACATTTTTAGTTTTTTCATGGCACTTTCATCATTGTCTTTTACTATTGGCATTTCATATGTCGTTTTAAAGTTTTTATATCCAAATAAATAGCCTGGCATGATGAAATCAAAAATTGACCAAATTTCTGCTAATGAATTTTCTATAGGTGTTCCTGTTAAAGCAAATCTTGATTGTGCTTTTATTTGTTTTATTGCTTTTGCATTTTGTGTATTACTATTTTTTAAATATTGTGCCTCATCTGCTACTGCATATCTAAATTGATAATTATATTCTTTATATATTTCAATATCTCTTTTTAATAAATCATATGATGTGATAATCAAGTCATAATCTGATATTTTTGATATTTGTCTCTTTCTTTCATATGCTGTTCCTCTTATAACTTGTACTTTTAAATCTGGTGTGAATTTATGTACTTCATTGAGCCAGTTTAGTGTTAAAGAGCTTGGTGATATTACAATACTTGGTTTTACTATATTTCCTTCTTTTTTTGTATGCTCTACATATGATAAGATAACTGCTAAAATTTGCAATGTTTTTCCTAGTCCCATATCATCTGCTAATATTCCACCAAATTTATAGTTGTCTAATATTTTTAACCAATTAAATCCTATTTTTTGATAATAACGTAATTGTGCTTTTAAATTTTGTGGCAAGTCAAATTCTTCTAGTAATAGTTCTTGGTTAAAATTATTTATCATTTCTTTATATTCTTGATTTTTTGTTATTTCTGTCCCTTTTAGTGTTTTTAGTAGCTGATTTAGATATAGGCTTCTATTTGCAGGAAGCTGTATTTGTCCTTGCTTTATATCTTTATAGCTTACTCCCATTCCTGTAATTATTTGGTCTAAAAATGATATTTCTTTATTATTTTCCAATTCTAAAAATGTGCCATCTTTTAGTCTATGGTATTTCTTTTTTAATCTATATTTGCTTATAATGTCTTGTAATTCTTCTATATTAAAATCTATTTTACTAAAATCTATTGTTAATAAATCATTTTCTACTTTAACTCCTAAAGCTCCTATTTTTGGTTTTGTAATTTGTTTATTTTTAAAGTTGTCTGTTATCATTACTTCAAATTTTTGCATATAGTATGTAATATCATTTGTTAAAAATTCATAAATTTTATCATTGTCTGGTAAAATAAATCGAATGTTTTTTACATCAAACATAAATCCTGTTTGCCTAAATATATTAAGTGCCTTTGCTTCTTCTACTATGTTTCTTGGGATTTCAATTTTTTTATTTTCGTCTAATGGATTAAATTCAAATGTGTCATAACAGAATTTTATATCTGCAATTATATAGTCATTTTCGTCAAAGTCTAAAAATACTTTTATTCCAAGTTCTTTTGGTCTTAATTTTTCTATTTCACTTTCTTCGACATTTCCCATTTTTATCGCATTTTTTACTTTTGGTATTACGATAGAAAATAGTTGGACTAAGTCTTTTTTCTGTAAGTGTAATTCTGATACATACTTTTCTCTAAAGCTTTGCCATAGTCTAAAATTTGTATTTATATATTCTGGTGTCATTCGATATAGACTGTTTTCCTGTAAGATATATTTATGTTTTTTTCCTCTAAGTACATTCATATGAAATATATCTACATTTGGTGTAATTGTATATTCTTCTTTTTCTATTTGATTTAATGTAAACTCTAATTTTGGGTCTTCGTCTATAAATGCAACTTCTATTTCTACTGTGTCTTTTTTCATTTTCACAGTTTTACCCTTTAATATTTCAAATAAGTCATCAAGTCCTGTATTGCTTAGAATAATACTTGTTTCACTCAAGGTTTGTCCATAGTATTTATATTGATTGTTTGAATTAGAGTTTGCATATTTTATTATTTCTGCGTATTTTAATATAAATTCTAGTAATTCTTGACTTTGTACATTAAATGCACTTTTTGTGTGTATAAATTGAAGTTTATCTCCATATCGATAAAAGCTATTGTTTAACATCCTATCATAAAATTCTGATAGGTCCTTTATTTTATACATCCTTTTATCTCCAATTCTGAATTCTACTTTCATATCATTAGAGAATTTATCATATATAAGATAAGGTTCAATATTTATACTTCCCTTGTTTTTTATCTGTATTTCCTCTTCTTGATGGATCCCTTCTAATTCTTCGTTATAAAAATTATTTACAATTTGTCTAAAGTTTTTATATCTTGCTTCTTTTTTACTTATTTTATTTTTTTGTTCTATTGAATTGTCCATAATTTTTTCCTTTCGGTTTTTTATGTTTCTGGCTAAGTATTATATCATACTTTTTTTACATTGGCAAGTATTCATAAGTCATTAAAAAAGTATCCTAGTTTATAAACTAGAATACTTTTATTTTGGGGGAAGAATTACTTTTTTATCACTTCTTTATTAGTTTTATAATATTGGGCTATAAGTTCGTCCAATTCAATACTTAATTGATAGATAATAGAATAGTCGTCTCCTGATTCTATGCTTTTGTTTAATTTATCTCTTAATTTACAAATTTCATCATTTAACATATACACATCTCCTTTTTCTATCATTTTATCTTTTGCTTACTTATAAATTACCATATTTTTCCTTTTTAGTCAAGCAAAATTCTTCTTTTTTCACAACTTTCGTATGACGTTTGTCGACAAAATTTGACACTAAAATATAAAATAAAACGGTATAAATCATAAAATAAGATTTATACCTAATTTTCTACATCGCAATAATTGATAAAACCATCTTCTTTTCGTCGAAAACTTCATTTAAAACTTGATATGCATATTCTGAATTAACTGTCATAATTTGTTCTATATAATCAAAGCTGTTAATTTCTTTGAAGTAGTCTGCTAAAAACATTCTTGCAATATCTGTTACATCATTATATTCTTTTACATAGTTTCCGTATAAAGTTTTACGAATTCTAATAAAGTCTTCTTCATTGATTCCATTTTCTTTCATTTCTTTTATCTGTTGTTTTAATGTTTGATATACCTTTTCTGGCTCATTAGATTGCCCTGATATTAAAATATGGGCATATCCTCTTGAAAATTCGTAATCCATACTAGGTGATGCAGAAATTGTTCCATCATTATATAATGTTTTATATAAATTAGAGCTTTCTCCTAGAAGTAACTGTAATAGGATTTCAATTGCTATATGTTTTTTTACAATTTCTTCTTTGCCATTTCCTTGGTAAGTATCTGCCGGTTTATCTTTTATTCCTATTGTATATAATGGTCTGCTAACTTCCATATTCTGAATTACTTTTTCTTTTACTATTTCTTCTGGTTCTTCTGGATATATTCTTTTTATCTCTCCATTTGCTTTTTTATTTACTAGTCTTTTCTTAATTTCCTGTAAAATTTCTTCTGGATTAAAGTCTCCACAAATTACCATTGCCATATTAGATGGATTATAAAAGGTATTATAACATTTGTATAATATGTCTTTGTTTATTTTACTTATAGTTTCTATGGTTCCTACTGTATCTAAACGAACAGGAAATTTATGATACATAGCTTGTAATGCATTTAAATATACTTTCCAATCTGGATAATCATCATACATCATTATTTCTTGTCCGATAATTCCCTTTTCTTTTTCTACATTTTCGTCAGTAAAATATGGATGTTGTACATAATCCATAAATTCATCTAATGCTTCAAAAAAATGATCTGTACATTCATATAGATAAGCTGTATGGTCATTTGTTGTATATGCATTTGCATTTACTCCTATTTCTGTTAATACATCTAAACTATTTTTTCCATTTTCTTGTTCAAACATTTTATGCTCTAAAAAATGTGCTACACCATCTGGTACTGTTGTGACTTCTGTTTCTCCCGGCACGATAAATGAGCTTTCATTAGAGCCATAGTTTGTTCCCCATATAATATATTTTTTTTGCACTCCTTTTTTAGGAATTATCATAACAGTTAATCCATTTTCTAATTTTTCAGAATATATTTTTTCTTTTATCTTCAGATTTTCAATTACTTGCATATGCTTCTCCTTTCTTTTTATGCTAATATATGAATTTAATTTTTTAGAAAATAAATTGTGTCTATTTGTACTTTTTTGGCAATTTCTAATACGTCTTGTTTTGTTACCTTTTGTATTCTGTTAATATATTGTTCAATATCTAATTTATTATCAGAAAATTCTTGTCCAAAGAAATACATGATTTCTGTATCTTGTTCATCATCAATTGTCTGTATCGCATCTATCATTCCTTTTTTTGCTACTTCTATGTCATTTTCTGTGAATTCTCCTTGTTTCATTTGTTCTATTTGCTCTTTTACTATCTTTAGTGCTTTTTCGTAATTTTCAATTTCAATTCCACAATTTATAAAGATATTGTTTTTTGCTTTTAAGTAACTTGAGCTTGCTACATATGCTAAGCTTGCCTTTTCTCTTACATTTTGGAATAGTTTTGAATTTGCACTTCCTCCTAAAATGCTGTTATATATCAGTGCATCATATTGCATATCTGGATTATCTAAAGCAACATTTAGCCCTAATATTAATTTCCCTTGAGTTACATCCATTGATTCTTGTACAACTTGTTCATTATTGTTTGGTATAACTTCTAGTGTCATTTTTTCATATTTAGGTTCTCTATCTTCTAATTTTTGTATCTCATTTGATTTGCAAACAGTATCATATATATTGTCTTCTATTATTCCAGAAACAAAGATATCTATTTTACAATTTTTTAGTAATTCTTGATAATATTTATATAATTCTATTCTATCTAGACTTTCTAAATCTTCAATATATCCATATTTATATAATGCAAATGGATGATTTTTATACATTTCTTCTATACATCTGTCTATTGCATATCTTGCTTTATTATCTATTTTCCCTTCTATTGCTTGTTTTATATTGTTTTTTTCTTGTTCTAAATATTCTTCTTTAAATCCATCATTTTCTACTAATGGATTAAATACAATTTCTAATAATTTTTCGATTGTTTTATATAATATTTTTTCTTCACCTTCTGGCAAAAATGCATCATTTATGCTTTCCATATAGAACTTTAAGACTTGATTATCTCCTCTTTTATCAATTCCACAGTTAAAAGAGGCCCCATACATTTCTTCTAATTCCTTGCTAATATCTTCCTGTGTTGGCATATTTTTGGAACCACGTCTTAAAATTGCTGGTATTATTGCATTTTTTGTAACGTTTTCTCTATTTAATTGTGTTGTTAAAAATAC
>CANQOU010000036.1 GCA_947625565.1 uncultured Clostridia bacterium | reverse complement strand
GAACTAAAAACAGAATTATTTAAATTAAAATTTAGTTTAGCTACAAATGGATTAGATAATCCAATGAAAATAAAAGATGTAAAAAAAGACATAGCAAAAATCAATACTGTATTAACAGAAAGAAAAATCGCAGAAACAAAAACATCTGCACAAAGCTAAAAAAGGAGGATTTAAAGCATGGAAGAAAGAAATCTTCGTAAAACCATGATAGGAACAGTTATATCTGACAAAATGGATAAAACTATTGTTGTAGCTGTAGAAACAAGTGTAAGACATAATGTATATGGAAAAACAGTAAAAAGAACATATAAATTAAAAGCACATGACGAAGAAAACGCTTGTAAAATAGGCGATAAGGTAAAAGTCATGGAAACAAGACCTTTATCAAAAGATAAAAGATGGAGACTTGTAGAAATTTTAGAAAAAGCAATTGAAAAATAAAAAACATAACAAAAAGAAGGGAGGAACCAGAAAATGATACAACAACAAACAAAATTAAAAGTAGCAGATAACACAGGTGCAAGAGAATTGATGTGTATTAGATGTTTAGGTGGATCATATAGAAAAACAGCTAATATTGGTGATGTTATTGTTGCTTCAGTTAAATCAGCAACACCAGGTGGTGTTGTAAAAAAAGGTGATGTTGTAAAAGCTGTTATCGTAAGATCAAAGAGAGGACTACGTAGAGCAGATGGTTCATATATAAAATTTGATGAAAATGCAGCTGTTATTATAAAAGAAGATAAAACTCCAAGAGGAACACGTATCTTCGGACCAGTTGCAAGAGAACTAAGGGAAAAAGAATACATGAAAATATTATCATTAGCCCCAGAAGTTCTATAAGCCATTAACAAAAAATATAAGAAAAGGAGGCAATCTCTTATGAAAATAAAGAAAGGCGACACAGTAAAAGTATTATCAGGAAATGACAAGGGAAAAACAGGAGAAGTATTAGAAGTTATTCCTAAACAAGATAAAGTTATTGTGAAAGAAGTTAATGTTAGAAAAAAACATGTAAAAGCCAGAAAACAAGGAGAAGAAAGTGGTATTTTATCAGTAGAATGTGCAATACCAAGTTCAAAAGTAAATGTTGTATGTCCAAAATGTGGAAAAGCAACAAAAGTAGGATATAGTACAGAAAAAGATAAAAAAGTACGTATCTGCAAAAAATGCGGTACAAAATTGAAATAAGGAAGGAGGACTTAATAAGCTATGGAAAAACTAAAAGAACAATATCAAAAAGAAGTAGTTCCAGCAATGATGAAAAAATTTAACTATAAGTCTATTATGCAAGTTCCAAAACTTGAAAAAATAGTAATCAATGTTGGATTAGGAGATATAAAAGATAACCCAAAATCATTAGAAAATGCAATAAATGATTTATCACAAATTACAGGTCAAAAACCAGTTGTTACAAAAGCAAGAAAATCAATTGCAGCATTCAAATTAAGAGAAGGTGTTAACATTGGTTGCAAAGTAACATTAAGATCTGATAAAATGTATGATTTTGCATATAAATTATTTAATATAGCACTTCCAAGAGTAAGAGACTTTAGAGGAGTATCAAATAACTCTTTTGATGGTAGAGGAAATTATTCAATGGGTGTTAAAGAACAATTAATATTCCCAGAAATTGAATATGATAAAGTAGATAAAATTAGAGGAATGGATATCATATTTGTAACAACAGCTAAATCAGATGAGGAAGCAAAAGAATTACTATCACTAATGGGAATGCCATTTAAGACAACCGTTTAGAAATTACAGTGGATTATATTCACTGAAAAAGGAGGAAAGGAAAAATTATGGCTAAAAAATCAATGAAGGTAAAACAAGCAAAACCACAAAAATATAAAACAAGAGAATATAATAGATGCAAATTATGTGGTAGACCACATGCATATATTAGAAAATATGGTATTTGCCGTGTATGTTTTAGAGAGTTAGCACATAAGGGAGAAATTCCAGGAATAAAAAAAGCCAGTTGGTAAAATATAAAACGGAATTTTAACAAAAAAGGAGGTAAAGTAAAATAATGAATATTACAGATCCAATTGCAGATATGTTAACAAGAATAAGAAATGCAAATAGTGCAAAACATAAAACAGTAGATATACCTGCATCAAATATGAAACTAGGAATTGCAGAAATCTTATTCAAAGAAGGATATATCAAATCATTTGAAGAAATAAAAGACGATAGTCAAGGAATTATAAGAGTAACATTAAAATATGATGAAAAAGGCACAAGAGTAATTGATGGATTAAAAAGAATTAGTAAACCAGGACTAAGAGTATATGCTTCAAAAGAAGATCTACCAAAAGTTCTAAATGGTTTAGGAATTGCCATAATCTCTACTTCAAAAGGATTAAAAACAGATAAAGAAGCTAGAGAATTAGGTGTCGGAGGAGAAGTCCTAGCCTATGTATGGTAAAAAATAAACGGCGAAAGCTATTGACATTGATATCAAAAGGAGGAAAAAAGCATGTCAAGAATAGGAAATAAACCGATAGAAGTACCAGAGGGAGTAGAAGTAAAAATTGATGGACACAAAATTACTGTAAAAGGTCCAAAAGGTACACTAGAAAGAGAAGTACATAAGGATATTACTTTAGAAATGGATGGTAACACTATCAAAGTTATCAGAAAAGATGACGAAGCTATTAACAAGAGTTTACATGGATTAACAAGAACTCTAATAAATAATATGATTATTGGTGTAAAAAATGAATTCTCAAAAGAATTACAAATTAATGGTGTAGGTTATAGAGTTCAAAAACAAGGGAACAATTTAAACCTAACATTAGGATACTCACATCCTGTTATATTCGAAGCACCAGCAGGAATTACATTTGACGTACCAAATCCGAATACAATTATTGTAAAAGGAATTGACAAAGAATTAGTTGGCCAAACAGCTGCTGTTGTTAGAAGTAAAAGAGTACCTGAAGTATATAGAGGAAAAGGTATTAAATATGCTGATGAAGTTATTAGACGTAAGGAAGGAAAAACAGGTAAATAAAGTTTAGAGAAAAAATAGGAAAGGAGTAGAAAAATGATTAAAAAGACAGATAGAAAAACAGAAAGAGAAAGAAGACATTTAAGAGTTAGAAAAAAAGTGTCTGGAACACAAGAAAGACCTAGATTATGTGTATATAGAAGTAATACAAATATCTATGTCCAAATAATCGATGATGTAGCTCAAAAAACACTTGTAGCAGCTTCTACTTTAGATAAAGAAGTAAAAACAAAACATGCAAATAAAGAAGCAGCAAAAGAAGTTGGAGCATTGATTGCAAAAAGAGCAAAAAGCAAAAAAATTGAAAATGTTGTATTTGATCGTGGAGGATATATATATCACGGAATTATAAAAGAACTAGCAGAATCAGCAAGAGAAGGTGGACTAAAATTCTAAGAATTGCAGTTTTTTAGATAAAATTAATAAATAGGTTGTAAACTTTGAAAGGAGGAAAAACAAAGACCCATGGAAGAAAAAAATGAATTAAAAGAAAAAGTTGTTGCAATCAACAGAGTTGCAAAAGTTGTTAAGGGTGGTAGAACTTTTAGATTTAGTGCAGTTGTTGTTGTTGGTGACGAAAATGGACACATCGGTGTAGGAAACGGAAAAGCAGCCGAGGTTCCAGATGCAATAAAAAAAGCTATTCAAGAAGCAAAGAAAAACCTAATAGAAGTACCAGTTGTTGGAACAACAGTACCACATGAATTTGTTGGACAATTTGGAAGTGCAAAGGTTATGCTAAAACCAGCAGCAGTAGGTACTGGAGTTATAGCAGGTGGTAGTGTTAGACCTGTATTAGAGTTAGCAGGATACAAAGATATCAGAACAAAAGTTATTGGAACAAACAATCCAAGAAACGTTGTTTATGCTACAATAGAAGGATTAAAATCAATGCAAACAGCTGAAGCAGTAGCTAAAAAGAGAGGCAAAAAAGTAGAAGAAATAATATAGAGGAGGTGTCACAATGAAATTAGACGAATTGAAGCCACTTACAAAGAAAACAAAAAGAACAAGAGTAGGACGTGGAATAGGTTCAGGCTTAGGAAAAACATCAGGTAGAGGTCACAAAGGTCAAAAAGCAAGATCTGGTGGCGGTGTAAGACGTGGATTCGAAGGTGGTCAAACACCATTATATAGAAGATTACCAAAAAGAGGATTTACAAATATTCATGCCAAAACATATACAGAAGTAACATTAAAAATGTTAAACAAAGTAGAAACAACTGATGTTACAGCAGAAACATTATTGAAAGAAGGAATTATCGGAAAAATCAATGATGGAATCGTTATAATTGCAACAGGAAAATTAGAGAAAAAATTGAATGTAAAAGCTGCAAGATTCACAGCCAAAGCAAAAGAACAAATCGAAGCTTTAGGTGGAAAGGCAGAGGTGATTTAATTGTTCAAAACAATTCGGAAATGCTTTGAAAACACCAGAAGTTAGGAAAAAATTATTATATACATTACTTTTAATTGTAATATTTAGATTAGGATGTTTTATTAGTGTACCAGGTGTAGATAGTATTGCACTAAATGAAGCAATGGGATCAGTAGAGGGTGTAGCTGGACTAATCAATATGATTTCAGGTGGAGCCTTCTCAAGATTCTCAATTTTTGCAATGTCTATTACACCATATATTACAGCTTCTATTGTTGTCCAACTATTAGCAATGATTATCCCTGCTTTAGAAAGACTAACAAAAGAAGGTGGAGAAGAAGGTAGGAAAAAGATTAACAGATATACCAAAATTATTACTATTGTACTTGCATTAGTAGAAGCAATTGGTTTATATCTATCATATAAAGGATATGGAGTATTTGTACAAGATTCATTCTTAGTAGGAGCACTTATTGTAATATCACTAGTTGCAGGAACATCAATACTAATGTGGCTAGGAGACGAAATTACAAATAAAGGAATTGGAAATGGTATTTCAGTAATAATTTTTGTAGGTATCATTTCAGGACTACCAAGCTTTGTAACAACATTATGGTCACTAATTGTAACAAGTGAAGGATTTAGTACAACAGGTTTACTTTTAGCTATTGGAATACTAATTGGTGCAATTATCTTAATTGCAGGTGTTGTATTTGTACAACAAGCTGAAAGAAAAGTACCAGTACAATATTCTAAAAAAGTTGTAGGAAGAAAAATGGTAGGTGCACAAAATACACATATTCCATTAAAATTAGCAATGGCAGGTGTTATGCCAATAATCTTTGCATCATCATTTATGACATTTCCAGCTATGATTATTCAAATTTTTGTAAAAGATATTGCAAACCAAACAGGATTTTTAGCAGGACTATATAAATTTTCAATTGCAACATCATCATCAAGTGTTGGAATTGGATATTCAATAGGAAATGCAATTGTATATTTACTATTGATTGTAGGATTTACATTTTTCTATACATATGCTACATTCAATCCAGCAGAAGTATCTGCAAATATTAAGAAAAATGGTGGATTTATTCCAGGAATTAGAGCTGGAAAACCAACAACAGATTACTTATCATCAATCATATCAAAATTAACTTGGTTTGGAGGAGTATTCTTAGCAATCATTGCAATTTTACCAATGTTTCTGAGATTTACAAACCTAAACATTGCATTTGGTGGTACATCTATATTGATTGTTGTAGGTGTTGCATTAGAAACAGTACAACAACTAGAATCATTACTTGCAATGAGACATTATAAAGGATTTTTAGAGTAAAAATATATAAATAGAAAACGCACGAAAAAACTTGAATGTTTACATGCGTTTTTTATTTATGGATACAAAAAAATATATAGAATAATTTTTTGTTAAAATTTAATAATAATATTGACATTTTTTAAAAAATAGTATATACTATGTATATACAAGTTAAAGATAGGAGCTGATTCATATGACTACAACAATTCAAAAATGGGGAAATAGTCAAGGCGTTAGGATACCTAAAATATTATTAGATACTGTTAAATGGGATGAAAATGAACAAATAGTCATAGTAGTTGATAATGACAAATTGATTATAGAAAAAGCAAAAAATAAAAGAAAAAATATAAAAGAATTATTTGCAGATTACAAAGGAGATTATGAACCAACAGAAATTGATTGGGGAAATCCAGAAGGGAAAGAAATATGGTAAATCAAGGAACAATTATAAAAATAAATTTTAACCCACAATCAGGGCATGAACAAGCTGGATATAGACCTGCTATCGTAATAAGTAATAATATATTTAATAAAAAAGCTAAATTAGCTATTGTTTGTCCTATAACAAATACAAAAAATGAATTTCCTCTACATATTCCTTTAGATGATAGAACAAAAACGACAGGAGTAATATTGTGTGAGCATATAAAAGCATTAGATTTAAGTAGTAGAGCATATCAATTTGTTGAGAAATTACCACAAGATATATTAGAAAAAGTTATAGACATTGTTTATTCTGAAATAGAACAAATAGAAGAATAAAGAAGAACTATAAAAATATGAAAAGTTATAAAGTAAAGCAGTTATTAGTAAAATAACTGCTAATTTTTTACAAGAAGTAAAACAAATATCAGCTAATAATAAAAAGAAAAAATTAAAATCAATAGATAATAGAAAAGAAATAAAAATCAATGAAAAAACTTGAAAAATTCATAAATATATAGTAAAATTGCAATATATAAAAAATTGGTAAAAGATGGGAGAGATGTAGTATGATTATAATAATGCTAGGTGCACCTGGAACTGGAAAAGGAACAGTAGCAGGTATGTTAGAAGAAAGATTAGGACTTAAACAAGTATCAACAGGAGATATTTTTAGAAAAAATATTCAAGAAGGAACAGAATTAGGAAAATTAGCAGATTCATATATGTCAAAAGGAGAACTAGTACCAGATGATGTAACAATAAACATTGTTGCAGATAGATTAGAGAAACCAGATGTACAAAAAGGAATTATTTTAGATGGATTCCCAAGAACAGTAGCACAAGCAGAAGCATTAGATGCTATATTATCAAACAAAGGAAAAAAAGTAGATATGGTGCTTAATTTAATAACACCAGAAGAAGAAATTGTAGAAAGAGTAGTTAGCAGAAGAGTATGTTCAAATCCAGAATGTAAAACAATCTATAATGTTATAATGAATCCACCAAAACAAGAAGGAATTTGTGACAAATGTGGAGGACATCTAGTACAAAGACAAGATGACAATGAAGAAACAATAAAAGCAAGGATTAGAACATATATGGAGCAAACTAGTCCATTAGTAGAATATTATAAAACTAAAGGAGTATTGAGAACAGAAGAAGTAAGTCAAAGAATAAATCATCTAGGAAAAGATGTTGCAGACGAAGTAGAAAGAGATATAAAAAATAAATAATATTTTATAAAAGTTACATATACTCAAAAAGAGGGGGAACAAAAAATTGGTAACTATAAAATCAAAAAAAGAAATCGACTTAATGAAAGAAGTATGCAAAATTGTTGCATTAACATATGAAAAATTAGAAAAAGAAATAAAGGTAGGAATGACAACACTAGAATTAGACCAGATAGCAGAACAAACTATGAGAAAACTAGGAGCAATTCCAGCACAAAAAGGATATAATCCAGGAATAAAAGGAATACCTAATTTTCCATCATCAATTTGTGTATCAATAAATGATGAAGTAATACATGGAATACCTTCTAAAAAGCGTATAATTCAAGAAGGAGACGTTGTTAGTATTGATACAGTAGCTTTAAAAAATGGATTTCACGGAGATGCAGCAAGAACATTTATTGTTGGAAAAGCATCAAAAGAAAAGCAAAGACTAGTAGATGTAACGAAACAAGCATTTTTTGAAGGAATAAAATATGCAAAACCAGGATATCGTATAGGAGATATTTCACATGCTATTGGTGAATATGTACATTCACAAGGATATTCTGTTGTACAAGAATTTCAAGGTCATGGAATAGGAAAAGAAATGCATGAAGACCCAGGAATACCAAATAGTGGAAAATCAGGGAGAGGATTAAGAATTGAACCAGGTATGACATTGGCAGTTGAACCAATGGTAATTCAAGGAAAATCTAATATATTGGAGCTTGAAGATGGGTGGACAATAATAACAGAAGATGGTAGTTTAGCAGCACATTATGAAAATACAATTTTAATTACAGAAAAAGAGCCAAAAATCTTGACAATTCTTTAAGAATGTAGTAAAATATAATAGTTATAATTCAAAATAGGACTATAATGTCCTATTTATGCGTTGTTTTATATGGTTTTTAATATAAATAAAACAACAAAAGCTCTTTGTGAAAGGGGGAAATAATATGGCAAAAGAAGATGTAATAGAAGTAGAGGGAACAGTTGTAGAAGCATTACCTAATACTAATTTTAAAGTAGAACTAGAAAATGGACATCAAATATTAGCCCATATATCTGGAAAGCTAAGAATGAATTACATCAAAATATTACCAGGAGATAAAGTTAAAGTAGAATTATCCCCATATGATTTGAGTAAAGGTCGTATTACATGGAGAGCAAAATAAAATAGTTAAAAATTAACCCAAATATACTTAAAAGGCAAGTACTTGCCAGAAAGGGAGGAAAAAATGAAAGTAAGACCATCAGTAAAAAAAATGTGTGACAAATGTAAAGTAATAAAAAGAAAAGGTGTTATTAGAGTGATTTGTGAAAATCCAAAACACAAACAAAGACAAGGATAATTTACAAAAAAGCTTAATAAAAGCTAAATTTCAGTTTATAACACAAATTTAGGTAGCGGCTGTGAAACCAAAAAAATGGGTTTACATATCAAATTTGTGTCTATATAAATTCTTAGCTTTTTTAAAACCATTTTGCAATAAATTGTAAAATGCATTTCAGTTAAAAAAGCATAAGAAAAATAAAAAATATTTGGAGGTGCAAAAAAATATGGCTCGTATAGCAGGAGTAGATTTGCCAAAGGAAAAAAGAGTAGAAATAGGACTAACATACATCTATGGAATTGGAGTATCTAGTTCTCGTAAAATTTTAGAAAAAGCTGGAGTTAATCCAGACACAAGAGTAAAAGACTTAACAGATGAACAAGAAAATGCCATCAGAAAAATTATTGACCAATCATATAGTGTAGAAGGTGACTTAAGAAGAGAAGTTGCTCTTAATATTAAAAGACTTACAGAAATCGGATGTTACAGAGGATTAAGACATAGAAAAGGATTACCTGTAAGAGGACAAAGAACAAAAACAAATGCTAGAACAAGAAAAGGACCAAGAAAATTAGTTAGCAGAAGCAAAAAAGATTAAGGAGGGAATTTAGAAAATGGCAAATAAAAGTACAACAAGAAAGCCAGTTGCTAAAAGAAATAGAAAAAACATTGATAAAGGTGCAGCACATATTCATTCTACTTTCAATAATACAATTGTAACAATTACAGATACACAAGGAAATACAATTTCATGGGGAAGTGCAGGAGAACTAGGATTTAAAGGTTCAAGAAAAAGCACACCATATGCTGCTGGACAAGTAGCAGAAACAGCTGCAAAAGCTGCAATGGAACATGGATTAAAAACAGTAGAAGTATTTGTAAAAGGACCAGGTTCTGGAAGAGAAGCTGCAATAAGAGCTTTACAGACAGCTGGTTTAGAATTAAGCAGTATAAAAGATGTAACACCAATACCACACAATGGATGTAGACCACCAAAAAGAAGAAGGGTGTAGAAAGGAGTAAGAAATAATGGCAAGATATAAAGATGAACAATGCCGTATTTGTCGTAGAGAAGGACAAAAATTGTTCTTAAAAGGAACAAGATGCTATTCAGACAAATGTAGTATCTCAAGAAGAAATTATGCACCAGGACAACACGGACAAAAAAGAGCAAAATTATCTGAATATGGAACTCAATTAAGAGAAAAACAAAAAACAAAAGCATATTATGGAGTTGGAGAAAGACAATTTAGAAAATATTTCGAGATGGCTTCAAATAAAAAAGGTGTAACAGGTGAATTATTACTACAAATATTAGAAAGTAGATTAGACAATGTTGTTTATAGATTAGGATTTGGAACTTCAAGAGCACAAGCAAGACAATTTGTTAATCATGGACAATTTGAAGTAAATGGTAAAAAGGTTGATGTACCATCATATTTAGTAAAATCTGGAGATATCATTACAGTTAGAGAAAATAAGAAAGATAATGCTACATTAAAAATTAATGCAGAAGAAACAGCATCTAGACCAGTACCAGCATGGTTGGAAAAAGACAGCGAAAAATTAAGTGG